>NZ_JAKLJH010000088.1 GCF_023151265.1 Flavobacterium sp. | reverse complement strand
TCGATTCTTCTGGCTGCTAATAATTCTTGCGTTCTGATAGCACCCAATTTCTCTCTTAATTCGGTTCCAATTAAATTTTGCCCGCCATCGCCACGAGTTAGCGATAAATAAGCGGTTTGTGCGTGATAATGATTGGAAAAATAGGTAATAAGTTTCGTGTTTTCATCATCAGGATGAGCCGCAACATACAATACTTTTCCTAAAAAATTTAGTTTTTGAACTTGCTCATAAATTTCAACTGAATTCAGTTTTTGTGGTGCTTGAGCGAATGCTACGATTGAAATAAAAAATATAAAAATTGAAGTAAAGCTTCTGTTCATTGCAATGGTTTTGTTTCAAAAATAAGGAAATAAAAAAAAGGAAGTTTTAATTGCTTCCTTTTTAACAGATTTTTATCAGTTGATTTAATCAAAAAACTCTTTTTCCTCTATAGGTTTATTTACAACCGAAATTCCTTTTTGCATTAATAGATTATTTGGATAAGTAATCATTTCGCCATCGCTAGTTTTTAGTACAACGTAAAATGCTTTAATATCCTCAATTTCGCCTTCTATTGGATATTCTTTATCGTGAATTTTAATTTTATCGCCAATTTTAAAAGGGTAAGAAAAAAAGATGATAATTCCAGCGGTAATATTGCTTAAAATCGACCATTGAGCAAACGAAGCAACACCCACAACCGCAAACACAGAAGAAATGAAAAGTAAAATTTGATCTTTCTTAACTCCCCAAATGATAGTTATGGAAATCAAGGCTAAAATCCCAAGAAGTAAATTTATGTATTTGATAATCAAATTTGTACGATGTTCTAAAACTTCATTTAATCTTGCAAAACGTTTGACAATTTTAGCAATACTAATTCGTAAAATAACATAAAGAAGTAGCACAACAAGTGTTGCAATTTCTTCGTGTAAATATGGATTATCAATAAGTTTAAGCATAATTCATTAATTTTTGAAATAATATTTCGGTAGGCAACCCTACAACATTCGTATACGAACCTTCAATTTTTGAAATTCCGATTAAACCAATCCAATCCTGAATTCCGTAACTTCCGGCTTTGTCAAAAGGTTTGTAATTATCAAGATAATATCTGATTGCTTCATCAGATAAATTAGCAAAAGTAACTTTGGTCACACAATGAAAAACTTCTGTTTTATCAATCGATTTCAAGCAAACAGATGTAATCACTTCGTGCGTTTGATTGGCCAATTGTTGCAACATTTGAAAGGCATTGTCATAATCTTTTGGTTTGCCCAAAGCTTTTCCATTTAGCCAAACAATGGTATCACTAGTAACTAAAACATCGTTTTCATTTAGTTCGTTTTCGAAAGCACTTGCTTTTAATTCGGCTAAGAAATTGGTAATTTCTTCCGCTTGTAAATGTTCTGGATAGATTTCTTCAATTTCCTTTAGGCGAATGGTGTAATGCAAATCCATTTCCTTAAAAAACTGCTGTCTTCTTGGCGAACCCGAAGCTAAGATAATATTGATTTTATTTAGTTTCTCTTTAAGCATTGGCTAATTTTAAATTGAAAACAATTACAGCAACCGATAAAATCCCAAAGAATAAAATGATTTTCAAGACCAAACTCAAATGATGATATTCTTTTTTCGTTGCGGCATTTAGTAATTTCACTCCGAAATAAATTAGTGGTCCAACGATTAAAATCATCGCATAATACACTACATAATCCAATTCGAATAAATTAGAATTTACATAATACGCTAAAATTCCGATTGAAATTACGGTTAAAACACCCACAACTATTTTCGTTTTTTGAACTCCGATAGCGATAGGTAAGGAGTTAATTCCTGATTGATAATCGCCATCCATATCTTCCATGTCTTTTACAATTTCACGAATCAAATTGATGATAAAAGCAAAAATGGCATAATGCATTAAAATATCAAAGGCTTCTTTCATTCGGAAACGATTATCCACATCAATTGCTGGTAAAATATCGAATAATCCAATGATGATAATACTTGTTGAAAGCATCAAGGCTACTACCACATTTCCAAGAACTGGAATTTGCTTGAAACTAGTAGCATACATATAAAGTAAAGTCGCCACCAAAATAAACATCGAAGCAAAAGTAGGTTTGTAAATTACATTGGAAAGATAAAATCCAATTCCTACACCAACAATCGTCAAACCAATGTACCAATTATACGCCACCGTTTCCGAAATAGAAACACCCACCACACGGTTCTGAGGTTTCGCAATTTCATCGGTATCTTGATCCATAATATTATTGATGACATAACCACCCGCCGCGATACAAACTGTCGCAATGACTAATAAAATATAATTAAAATCGGTTAAGGCTAAGTCTACATACGATTGTGCTAAAAATAAATAACGAAACACTAGTTGCATGAAAGCTAGCATTAATAAATTTTGGTATCGAATTAGTTTTAGGTATTTCATGTTTGTTTTTTTGTTTCAAGTTTCAGGTTTCAAGTTTTTTGAAATGCAGATAGAATAAATTTTTAAAATCTTTTATGAACTTTAATTGAAGTAAAATATAACTTAAATTTTACTTACATGACTTATATGGTTAATTGTTTAGCTCAAAGTGACACAATTTCAATCACTATTTTTTTGCGTCCTTTGCGAAAAATCTTTGCGCTCATTGCGTTAAAATCAACTTTTAATCAAACTTGGCATCAAAATGTTCCATCCATTTGCCTTGCACTTTCATTACTTGTTCGATAACGTCTCGAACGGCTCCTTTTCCACCTTCTACGTGCGAAATGTATTTGGAAATTCCTTTGATTTCTGGCACAGCATTTTGTGGACACGTTGGTAATCCTACTAATTGCATTACATGATAATCTGGAATATCGTCACCCATATATAACACATTTTCTGGTTTGATATTGTAAATATCAGTGAATTCTTTGAATGTTTCTACTTTATCAGAAATACCAAGATGAATATCGGTAATACCCAAATTTCTCAAGCGAACGCGAACTCCTTCATTGCTTCCGCCTGAAATAATACAAACGGTGTAACCATTTTCGACAGCGGCTTTCATGGCATAACCATCTCTAATGTTCATATTACGAAGCATTTCGCCTGTTGGGGTTACGTGAATAGTTCCATCGGTTAGCACTCCATCTACGTCGAAGATGAAAGTGGTGATTTCGTTCATGAGTTCTTTATAACTTTTTGACATGTTGTATCGATTGTGTAAGTAATTGATATAGGTTTTTATATTCGGGATTTTCTAAGAAATCTAGATGTTTTTCAATGGTTTTGGTGTCGTTTCGTAAAGCCGGACCTGTTTGTGCTTCTTTTGGAGAAAGTTCCATAATTTTATGAGCTGTTTCCTGAATTAAAGGATGCAATACTTCAAACGGAACGTTGTTTTCTTCGCAAATTTCATTTCCAATTTGGTACAAATGATTCACAAAATTACAAACAAAAACAGCCGCTACGTGTAAACTTTTGCGTTGTTCCGAAGAAATTCGAACTACTTTTTGTGAAATGCAATTTCCTAATTCTTCTAAAAGTTGGTAATCCGATTCCTTTTCAGCTTCTAAGCAAATGGGAATAGGAGCGAAGTCAATTTCTTTTCCTTTAGTAAACGTTTGTAATGGATAAAAAACCCCTTTTCGATTCTTATCATGCAATACTGAAATATCAGAAGTTCCAGAAGTATGCACTATCAAACGATTTTCAAACGGTAACTGCGCAGAAACTTCCGCAATGGCATTATCCGAAACCGAAATAATGTACAAATCGGCTTCTATAATTTTATGATAATCAGCTGTAATTTTTTCCTCAGGAAGCAAATGCGATAAATGGCTAGGGTTACGAGCAAACGCTTGCACCAAATCTACATTTTTAGCTTGCAACAACACCTGAATTAAGTGTTGGGCAACATTTCCAGAACCGATTAAAACGACTTTTATCATGGTGCTAAAATAGTGAATTTTGAGGAATTTTCCTGCTCAAAATATTTTTAGATTATACTTTGATATTTAGTGATTTATCTTACTTTTACTCCTTTAATTTCTTACAAATGAAAAAACTTTACTTTTTATTCTTTTTTACTATTGGTTTTTTAGTTAATGCGCAGATTGTAAATATTCCTGATGCGAATTTTAAAGCAAGGTTATTAGGAGCTAATGGAGGACTTTATGCATCAACGCAGGAGCCTGTTTATAATCCTATTAATCAAAATTGGGAAATTTCAACTTTTGATTTTATTGATACAAATGGAGATGGTGAAATTCAAGTAAGTGAAGCACAAGCAATAAAATATTTACATGTAACTTCTTCACCTGGAAATAATAATATTACTGATTTGACGGGTATTGAGAGCTTTACAAGTTTAAAACATTTATCAAGTACATATAATGAAATTAGTGCTATAAATTTAACTCAAAATATTGCATTGAAAAGTTTAGAATTATATGGATGCGGATTATATAACAATCTAAATCTTTCACAAAATACTAATTTAATTACTTTGAAATGTAGTTCTTCAGGATTGACAGATTTGAATCTTACAAGTAATGTTAATCTTGAGTATTTAGATTGTAGTTCAAATCTTCTAACCAATTTAGATCTCTCACAAAATTTAAATCTAAAATATTTAGAATGTAATAATAATCAATTGACTAATTTAAGCGTTTCAGGTTTGTCCAATTTGAAAAGATTGATAGTTTTTAATAATAATTTAACTAATCTTGACTTATCTAATTTATCAAGCCTAGAAGATTTAATGTGTAGTTCAAATCAGTTAACCACATTAAATCTTTTTGATTTGATTAACCTTAAGTATATAAGTTGTGATTCAAATTCTCTTACTAACTTAGATTTTTCTCAGAATATTAATTTAAATAATATTATTTGTGCTTATAATCAAATCGATAATTTAAATCTTAATGGGTTAATTAATCTTATAAATTTGAATTGTAGTAATAATTTATTAACAAATTTAGATGTTAGTGAATTATATAGTTTGAATGAATTATGGTGTAATGATAATCAATTAACTAAACTAAATATAAAAAATGGAAATGAAAATTGGGTTACTTTAAATTTTTTAAATAACCCTAATTTAAATTTTATTTGTGCTGATGAGGAAGTTGTAGATTATATTCAATGGATTTTTTCAGTAGAAGAAATTCAAAATTGCCACGTTAACTCATATTGCTCCTTCACACCAGGTGGAACATTCTATGAAATTTCAGGAAACACAAAACTTGATTTAAACAACAATGGTTGTGATGTTTCAGATATCAATTATTCTAACTTAAGATTTAATATTACTGATGGAACAATAACTGGTTCTTTAATAGCAAACCAAACAGGAAATTATTACATCCCAGTATCAGAAGGAAATCATACCATAACTCCAAGCCTTGAAAATCCAACTTATTTTAATATTTCACCAACCAGTTTTACAGTAAATTTCCCAACGCAAGCCAGTCCGTTTACGCAAGATTTTTGTGTAACAGCTAATGGTATTAAACATGATGTAGAAGTAGTGTTTATTCCTACTGTTCCAGCTCGTCCTGGTTTTGATGCTAATTATAGACTAGTTTATCGTAACAAAGGAAATCAAGTTGAAAATGGAAGTATTTCTTTAACTTTTGATGATGCTAAATTAGATTATGTTGCTTCAAACCCGGTTTTTAATAGTTCAGTGTTAAATAATTTAACTTGGAATTATACTAATCTGCTACCTTTTGAATCAAGAGAAATCGAATTAGTTTTAAATGTGAATTCTCCAATGGAAATACCAGCCGTTAACAATGGGGACCAATTAGATTTTCTCGCTCAAATTACTCCTTTTACCAATGATGAAGTACAATACGATAATATTTCTGCTTTAAAACAAATTGTAGTTGGTTCTTACGATCCAAACGATAAAACGTGTTTAGAAGGAACAACTATTACACCTAGTGAAGTTGGTAAATATGTACACTATGTCATTCGTTTTGAAAACACAGGAACCTATTCTGCAGAAAATATTGTGGTAAAAGACATGATTGATTTGGCTAAGTTTGATATTGCAACTTTAGTTCCACTAAAAAGCAGTCATGATTTTTACACAAGAATTAGTGGAAACAAAGTGGAATTCATCTTTGAAAGCATCAACTTAGATTTTAATGATGCTACGAATGATGGTTATGTAGTTTTTAAAATTAAAACGAAACCAACTTTAGTTTTAGGAGATACTTTTACCAATAACGCCAATATTTACTTTGATTACAATTTCCCAATAACAACGAATACGTACTCAACAACTGTTGCTGCTTTAAGTACGCAAGATTTTGATTTTGGAACCTATTTTATGTTATATCCTAGTCCAACAAAAGATGTTTTGAATATTCAAACAAAACAAGATGTAGCAATCAATTCTGTTGAAATTTATAATCAATTAGGACAAATTGTTATGGCGACTACAAATGTTGTAAACTCAGTTGATGTTGCTAATTTAGCTTCCGGAACGTATTTCGTAAAAGTAAATACGGAAAAGGGTAGTGCTAATACGAAGTTTGTGAAGGAATAGTTTTCTAAGATATGTAAAAATAAAAACTCCCGATTCATTTGAATCGGGAGTTTTTTTATGATTAAACCTGACAGGTTTCCGAAACCTGTCAGGTTTGTTAATTATCTTAGAGAAGCTCCTAACTGACTTTCAAAATTACCTTGTAACTTACTCATAATTTTATCAATTTGAGTGTCGGTTAGGGTTTTTGAATCATCTTGTAAAATGAAACTTACGGCGTATGATTTTTTACCTTCTGGTAAGTTGTTTCCTGTGTAAACGTCGAATAAATTTACGTCTTTCAATAAGCCTTTTTCGGTTTGTTTAGCGATGTTGTAAATTTGTTCGAATGGTACGTTTTCGTCTAGTAATAACGCTAAATCTCTACGAACTTCAGGATATTTTGGAATATCGGTAAATTTAATTTTCGTAGAAACGTATTTTTGAATTTTATCCCAAGCAAAATCAGCGAATAACACTTCTTGTTTGATATCGAAATGTTTTAAAACTGATTTTTTAACGGTTCCAAATTCTACAATTACTTCTTTTCCAACCGCTAAAGCTAAACCTTCTGCAAAAATATCATTTTCAAATGGTAATGAAGTTACTTTTTTATCTAATCCCAAACGACTTAAAATCGTGTTGATATAACCTTTAAACAAGAAGAAATCGGATTTTATTTGTGCGTTTGTCCAACTTTCGTTTTGTCTGTTTCCAGTTACTAACAACGTTAAGTGTTTGTTTTCATCATGACCATTAGCCGTTTTGTGGTAACTTTTTCCAAATTCGAAGAATTTTAAATCACTTCTTCTTCTGTTGATGTTGAAAGAAACCGCTTCTAATCCTGAGAACAATAACGATTGACGCATCGCTGATAAATCGCTACTTAATGGATTTAACATCATTACATTGAACTCTTCTTTTAAGTTTTCAGAAAGTTTTACGTAATCTGGCGTAGTCAATGAATTCGCCATCATTTCGTTGAAACCTAACGAACACAATTGGTTGGCAATGATATTTTGTACTTTATATTCTTCCGTTCTTGATGAATAAGCTGTTGTTGCATTTACTTTTGAAGGGATTTTGATGTTGTTATATCCGTAAACACGTAAAATTTCTTCAATAACATCAATTTCGCGAGTAACATCCACACGGTAAGAAGGAATTGTTAATCCTAAACCTGCTTCGGTGATACTGTTAACTTTGATATCTAATGAAGCTAAAATTTTCTTAATCGTTTCTGGTTTAATTTCTTCACCAATGATTTTATTCACTTTGTTGAAATGAATAAACACACTGAAATCTTCAATCTTTTTAGGGTAAATATCCACGATATCAGAAGTAATTTCTCCACCCGCCACTTCTTGAATCAATAAAGCCGCACGTTTTAAAGCGTATTCTGTAATACTTGGATCGATTCCTCTCTCAAAACGGAAAGAAGCATCAGTACTTAACGTATGTCTTTTCGCAGTTTTTCTAATAGAAACTGGATTAAAATAAGCACTTTCTAAGAAAATAGCTTGTGTTTTTTCAGAAACTCCCGAAGTTTTTCCTCCGAAAACACCCGCAATACACATTGGACCACTTTCGTCACAAATCATTAAATCTTCTTCGTGCAAAGTACGTTCGATATCATCTAAAGTAATAAATTTAGTTCCAGCCGGAACCGTTTTTACTACTACTTTATTTCCTTTAATTTGAGCCGCATCAAAAGCGTGTAACGGTTGACCTAATTCATGTAAAACGTAATTCGTAACGTCAACAATATTATTTTTTGGAGTTAAACCAATCGCTTTCAAACGGTTTTGTAACCAATTTGGAGATGGTTTCACGGTAACTCCAGAAATCGTAACCCCACAATATCTTGGTGCTAATTTGTCGTTTTCAACTTTTACATCGATTTTTAACGTACGTTTTTCTACTTTAAATTTACTTACCGATGGTGTAATTAACTCTGAAGTAGTCCCTTTTTGAAGAATACCAGCACGTAAATCGCGAGCCACACCCATGTGAGACATAGCGTCAGCACGGTTTGGAGTTAATCCAATTTCGAACACTTCGTCTGTTTCAATTTCGAAAACTTTTGAAGCTGGTGTTCCTGGTTTTAAATCTTCATTTAAAATCATAATGCCGTCATGACTTTCGCCTAAGCCTAATTCGTCTTCAGCGCAAATCATTCCGTGACTCTCTTGTCCGCGGATTTTACCTTTTTTAATTTCGAATGCGTTTCCTTCTTTGTCAAATAACTTGGTACCAATAGTCGCCACAGGAACTTTTTGTCCCGCTGCCACATTTGGAGCACCACAAACAATCTGAACAGGCGCGTTTCCGTCACCTAAATCAACTGTTGTAATTTTTAGTTTATCAGCATCAGGATGTTTTTCGCATGTTAACACATGACCAATCACAACGCCTTGTAAACCACCTTTTAAACTTTCGTATTTGTCAACGCCTTCTACTTCTAAACCTAAGTCGGTAAGAATATCGGCAATTTCTTCAGATTTTAAATCGGTTTTAATGAATTGTTTTAACCAATTGTAAGATATACGCATTTTGTATCGAATTTTAAACGGCAAAGATACTTTATAAAATTAGAATTTAGAAATTAGAATTTAGAAATTTTGAACAGCTTTTTGGTGATAAGTTCAGAAAAGCAATATTGTCAATTTGATAAATATTTGAGTTAAAAATTAATAGAAATGTAATTTTTAGATGTTAAAATTGAGCCAATATCAGTTTTGTGCTATTAAATGAAATAATTGTGCTATTCTAAAATAAGAATTGAATCTAAATTTGATAAACAAACCTAAAATCAAAATTATGAGTAATTTAATTCAAAGACCACAACTAAAAGAAAAGTACGATAATTATATCAATGGAAAATGGACAGCGCCTTCAACAGGGCAATATTTTGAAGTACTTTCACCAGTAGATGGTAAATTAATGGCAAAAGCGGCACATTCGGCTAAAATGGATGTTGAAATGGCTGTAAATGCAGCCGATGAAGCTTTCAAAACATTCAGTCAAACTTCGGCTACTGAGAGAAGTATAATGTTAAACAAAATCGCAGATAGAATTGAAGCTAATTTAGAATACATCGCTGCGGTTGAAACCTTAGATAACGGTAAAGCCATTCGCGAAACTATGGCTGCGGATATTCCGTTAGCAATTGATCATTTTAGATATTTTGCCAGTGTAATTCGCGCTGAAGAAGGTTCGATTACAGAATTAGATAAAGATACGGTTTCCATCATCGTTCATGAGCCAATTGGAGTTGTAGCCCAAATTATTCCTTGGAACTTCCCAATTTTAATGGCTGTTTGGAAATTGGCTCCAGCTTTAGCCGCAGGAAACTGTGTAGTGTTGAAACCAGCAGAAAGTACACCAATTTCAATTATGGTGTTAATGGAAATTATTGGTGATTTAGTTCCAGCAGGAGTTATTAATGTCATCAACGGTTTTGGAGCAGAGTTAGGAAGAACTTTAGTAACCAATCCAAAAGTGTGTAAAGCAGCATTTACTGGATCGACAGCGACAGGTAGAATGGTAATGCAATATGCTACAGAAAACATTATTCCAGTTACGTTAGAATTAGGTGGAAAATCACCAAATATTTTCTTCCCATCGGTTATGGATGCTGACGATGAGTTTTTAGATAAAGCTCTAGAAGGAGTTGCTCTTTTTGCCCTAAATCAAGGAGAAGTTTGTACATGTCCATCAAGATTATTAATTCACGAATCGATTTATGATAAATTTATCGAAAGAGTATTGGAAAGAGTAAAAGCTATCAAAATGGGGAATCCATTAGATCCAACGGTGATGATGGGTGCTCAAGCTTCACAAATTCAAAAAGACAAAATTCTTTCCTACATTAATTTAGGTAAAGAAGAAGGGGCTGAATTGTTATGCGGTGGTGATGTAAATCATTTAGGTGGCGATTTAGAAGGAGGTTATTACATCCAACCAACTTTATTCAAAGGGCACAACAAAATGCGTATTTTCCAAGAAGAGATTTTTGGACCAGTTTTAGCGGTTACGACTTTTAAAACTACAGAAGAAGCTTTAGAAATTGCTAATGACACCATGTACGGATTAGGTGCAGGCGTTTGGACGCGAGATGCCCATGAATTATATCAAGTACCAAGAGCTATTCAAGCAGGACGTGTTTGGGTAAACCAATATCATGCTTATCCAGCAGGAGCGCCATTTGGAGGTTATAAGCAATCAGGAATTGGTAGAGAAAATCACAAAATGATGTTAGACCATTACCGTCAAACTAAAAATATGTTGATTTCTTATAACAAGAATAAATTAGGATTCTTTTAGTAGATAATTTTTAATTTAAAGTCGCGATTCATGATTAATTTTATTTTGAACTCGCGACTTTTTTTATTTGTAAACTATGGAAAAAATAAAACGATTAGAAGCTACTGAAAAGGCAATAGAATTGATCAAAATCCTTTCGGATAAGTTTGGTGATTTGATGTTTTATCAAGCAGGCGGTTGTTGCGAAGGAACGCAGCCTCAATGTTTTGAAAAAGGTGGATTTTATTTGCGCTATGGCGATGTTTGCATTGGAACGATTCTGGGATTTGAATTTTGGGTGGACAAAGATTTGTTCGAATACTGGAAACACGCTCATTTTACGCTTGATGTAACGGATGGAATAGGAGCAGGAGGATTTTCATTAGAAACCCCTTAC
>NZ_JAKLJH010000087.1 GCF_023151265.1 Flavobacterium sp. | reverse complement strand
CGAAGGAATGTACGTTGGTAAAACAATGATTAACCCAAATCAAACTTCAGATACGTTGAATTTAAGTATGGGAAGAGATAAAAAAATTGCCATCAAACGTGAGAAAATAGCAGATAAATCGGGAACTAAATTCTTATCAGGTTATAAAGAACAAACGTTTACTTATGATATCACGATAAAAAACAACAAAAAAGAAGCGATTGAAATGTTGTTAAAAGATCAATATCCAATTAGCACCGATAAAGAAATCACAATAGAATTATTAGACAACGGAAAAGCCAAAGCAAACCCAGAAACCGGAATTCTAACTTGGGATGTAAAACTTGGTGCTGGAGAAACCAAGAAATTCAGAATAAGTTATAAAATCAAATATCCAAAGGATAAGTTTATAGATAATTTATAATCACTAACCCTAGTGAATAAAAGCGTAAAGAGTGTAAAAATTCTTTGCGCTTTTATTATTTTACAAATGCAAATTACTGAAAATGAATTGATTTGAAAAATATTTATTAAATTTAGAGACACAAAACTACCAATTATGAAAACAATCCTACTTTTCAGTTTAATGATGATGTCATTTTTTGGACAGTCTCAAACCATCACTTTACAATCCTTTGCAACTGGTTTTGATAGCCCAGTAGAAATTACAAACGCTGGAGATTCTCGATTATTTGTAGTTCAAAAAGGTGGATTGATTAGAATATTAAATTCAAACGGAACAGTAAATACAACTCCATTTTTAAATTTATCATCCATTATAACCACAAATGGAGAACGCGGATTGTTAGGTTTAGCTTTTCATCCCAACTATAGTACAAATGGTTATTTTTTTGTTAACTACACCAATCTTTCAGGAAATACTGTTATTGCGAGATATAGTGTAAATTCAGTAAATCCAGATATTGCCAATACTACTGGCACAATTTTGATGACTATTGCACAACCTTACTCCAATCATAATGGTGGAAGCATAAAATTTGGTTCTGATGGCTATTTATACATTGGGATGGGAGATGGTGGAAGCGCTGGTGATCCAGACAATAGAGCTCAAAATATCAATGATAATCTTGGCAAAATGTTACGCATTGATGTTAATTCAACAATTGCTCCTTATTACACAATTCCTACAACAAATCCTTTCGTAGGTGTGGCCGGTAATGACGAAATTTGGGCAATTGGATTAAGAAATCCATGGAAATTCTCCTTCAATAGATCAAACGGTGATTTATGGATAGCCGATGTGGGACAGAGTTCCGTTGAAGAAATTAATAAAATTGTAAATCCACTACCAAATACTGGAATTAATTTAGGTTGGAGATGTTACGAAGGAAATTCCACTTACAATACATCTGGTTGTGCACCAGCAGGAACAATGACCTTTCCGTTTGCTCAATATGCTCGTTCTGGAGGAGCTTGTTCGGTAACTGGTGGTTATTTTTACACGGGTTCGGCTTATCCAAATTTCCAAAATCATTATTTTTTTACTGATTATTGTGATGATAAAATTAGAATGGTTAATAGTGCTGGAGTCATAACAACTACAACTTCATTTTCAGGAAATAACTTTGTTACTTTTGGCGAAGATATGAATGGCGAATTATACATTGCAGGAATTTCTTCGGGAACAATTTATAAAATAATCGATTCATCTTTAAGCAGTTCTGATTTCGAAAACAACGGTTTTTCATTGTATCCAAATCCTGCTAAAGAATCGTTTACTATAAAGAATTCAACGTCTAATTTAGCCACTAAAATTGATGTTATTGACTTAACTGGAAAATTACTTTTTACCAAAGAATTAAGTGCAAATCCTGAAAACACTATTGCTACATCACCATTATCAAAAGGAATTTACTTAATTTCTGTTGAAATCACTAATGGAACCAATTACACAACAAAATTGATTGTTGAATAACTAATTTATGGAGCTGGATTTGGAATTAAATCGTATTTAAAAATCGAACTATTGAAATTAAATCATTCTCATCATCCAAATCAATTTTGTTTAATTTCAAAAAATTATCAATACTTTCTTGATTATCAGTAAATAATTTTAAAAAATCTTTTTTCTTCTTTGGAATCTCAACAATTCCAACATCAAGTTTAATAAAATAAACGTTTTTATCTTTTCTATAATGAGCTTGGGTTGCTTGTTCATAAGGGTTTGGAGCATCTTTATAAGGAACAAAAGAAATTATTTCTTTAGCAAATAAATCTGTTTTTTTAAAATTTGTTACACGAACTAAATAACCTTTTTCCGATTTCTTCTTGAAGACATAATCTATGTATTCATAAATTTTATTTCCAAACTTAAAAACAACTATTAAACTATCTTTTTTATTCAATCTAAAAACTTTTCCTTCATTCTTATATTCCATTTCATCTTTAACCGCATTGTATCTAATCTCTAATTCTTTATTGCCTAAAAGTGAAACTCTAGCCGTTAAAAAACGATCTTCAAAATACTGAGAACCAGCAATATTAGAGTTTTTATCATCAATCTCTGTACCATAATTCCAATTTCTAAGTTTAGAAACATCATCTATCGTTGGAAGAGTTTGTGAAAACATATTAAGTGAAAAACAAAAAAGAAAACTTGCAAAAACACGATATTTTGTCAACATTGTATAATTTTTATGATTAAAAAAAGCAAAAATATTTAAAAAAACTAGCTTCACTAAATAAAATTTGTTAATTTTTTTAAGGCGCTGGGTTTGGAATTAATTCCTGAATTTTTTCAATTTCAGCTACGATTTCATTTGATAAAATCGTGTCGAAAGCTTGAATGTTTTCTTGCAGTTGTTCCATCGTTGTAGCTCCAATAATAGTTGAAGTCACAAATTTTTGACGGTTTACAAAAGCAATCGCCATCTGCGTTAACGTTAAACCTTTAGCTTCGGCTAATTCTTTGTATAATTTGGTTGCTTTGAAGCAATTTTCATTGGTATAACGAACGAAATTTGGAAACAATTTCATGCGAGAATTCTCAGGATAACCATTCAAATATTTTCCAGATAAAAATCCGAAACCTAATGGCGAATAGGCTAATAACCCAACATTCTCGCGCATTCCAATTTCTGATAAACCAACTTCGTACAATCTGTTCAATAACGAAAATGGATTTTGTATGGTTGCAATTCTTGGTAAACCGTGTTTTTCGCTTTCCATTAAAAAACGCATCACACCCCAAGGATTTTCATTTGAAAGACCAATTTGCTTGATTTTTCCTTCCTTGATTAATCCGTCATAAACTGTTAGTACATCAAAAATATTATCTTGCCATTTAGTATCGATTTCTTGAACACCGCGTTTTTGAAACATATTCATCACGCGCTCTGGCCAATGCATTTGATATAAATCAATGTAATCCGTTTGAAGATTTTTTAAACTCAATTCTACCGCTTCGTGAATACTCTTCTTAGAAAAATCCAATGGCTGACGAATGTATTCCATTCCACGATTAGGCCCAGCAATTTTTGTTGCTAAAACTAATTTCTCACGCTCCGAAGCTCCGATTTTCTTAATCCAAGTTCCGATGTGACGCTCGGTACTTCCAAAGATTTGAGCGTTACCTCCAATTGGATACATTTCGGCAGTATCAATGAAATTGATTCCTTTTTCGATAGCATAATCCAATTGCGAATGCGATTCACTTTCAGTATTTTGATTTCCAAAAGTCATCGTTCCTAAACAGATTTTGCTGACTTTTAGATTAGTATTGGGTAAAGTTGTGTAGTTCATTTCAGAATTTGAAAATTTAAAGTTCAAAGTTACAAAGTTTCATTCAAAGAAAAAGGCTTGAGTTTTAAACTCAAGCCTTTTTTATCAATCTTTTATGAAATGTTATAGTTCATTCAACATTTTAGAAATCTCATCTAACTTAGGTGTTAAGATGATTTCGATTCTTCTGTTTTTTGCTTTTCCTTCAGCTGTTTCGTTGCTCATTAATGGCGCATATTCACCACGACCCGCAGCTGTTAAGTTTTCCTTTTTCACTTTAGCATTTGCAGATAAAATATTCACGATTGCTGTTGCACGTTTTGTAGATAAATCCCAGTTGTTTTCCACTCCGCCACCAATAGTTCCTGTGATTTTATCATTATCTGTGTGACCTTCAATTAAAACGGAAATATCAGGATTATCACCTAAAACTTTCCCAACTAAATCTACCGCTTTTTTTCCTTCTGAACCAACAGTCCAACTTCCCGATTCGAAAAGTAATTTATTTTCCATTGAAACATATACCTTTCCATCTTTTTCTGTAACCGTTAATCCTTTACCTTCAAATGCTTTTAAGGATTTAGATAATGTTTCTTTTAACTTTTTCATAGCCGCTTCTTTGTCAGCCATCATTTTTTCTAATTCAGCTAAACGAGTTGACGAAGTTTCTAAATCTTTTTTCAATTTGTTCAAACGATCTTGTTCTGCTGTTAATGCTTTTTGTTTTGCTTCTAACTCAGCTAACAATTGTCTGTTTTTATTGATGTTGGCTTCTAAAGCATCGTTGCTATCTTTTTCAAGAGCGGCATAAGACGCTTTCAAATTGTCTAAATTCTTTTTTGTAGCTGCATAATCTGTGGCTAATTTATCGCGTTCTGCTTTGGTTTTGTCTAATTCAGTTTGTAAATTATTCTTATCTAATTCTAACTGATTTTTATCGGTTTTTAACAAGCCGTTTTCATCTGATAAAGCATTGTGTTCTTTCTTTAAATCGGCATATTTGTTTTCTAAATCTTGGTAGATTTTTTTAGAAACACATGAAGTAGTTAAACTCAAAACTACACAAGCAAGGGCAAATTTTCTAATCATTAGTATTATCGTTTTTGATTAATTGATTCTTATTTTATTTCTACTAAAACTGGACAATGGTCGGAATGTTTGGCTTCGGGCAAAATTAATGCTCTTTGAATTTTATCTTTCAAAGGTTCGGCTGCCAAACAATAATCAATTCTCCAACCTTTGTTATTATTTCGAGCATTAGCTCTATAACTCCACCAACTGTAATTGTGTGGTTCTTTGTTTAAATGGCGGAAGGTATCGATAAATCCGCTTTTCATGAAACCGTCTAACCAAGCGCGCTCTTCGGGTAAAAAACCTGAAATTTTTGCATTTCTAATTGGATCATGAATATCGATTGCTTCATGACAAATGTTATAATCACCACAAATTACCAAGTTTGGAACTTCTTTTTTTAACTCATTTACATAGTTTTGAAAATCGTCCATGTACATAAATTTATGTTCTAATCTATCAATATTTGTGCCAGATGGAAGATACAAACTCATAACAGAAACGTCTTCAAAATCTACACGTAAATTTCGTCCTTCAAAATCCATGTGCTGAATTCCTGTTCCGAAAACCACTTTTTTAGGTTCAATTTTAGACAAAACAGCAACACCACTATATCCTTTTTTCTCCGCTGGAAAATAATATTGGTACGGATAACCTGCTGCTTCGATTTCTATTTTTGGGATTTGGTCTTCGGTTGCTTTAATTTCTTGAAGACAAATAACATCGGGATTTGCTTGTTGCAACCATTCTAAAAAACCTTTGGTAATGGCGGCACGAATTCCGTTAACATTGTAAGATATGATTTTCATTTTCTACTCTAGCTTTTGACCAAATATAATAAAAAGGTTTTTAAAAATAAAGATTAGATTTCATCGAATTCATAATTCATTAACTATCAGGTCACTAAAAAATATAACAAAATAGCTTTTTTTATTACCAAATGAAAAGTGCTGAAAATTCATCAAAATTCTTATCTTTGTTTCTTGCTCAATAAACAAAAATAAATGGGTTTAGTTACTGCTAAAGAAGTTGCAAAAGCGATAAATGCTGACAAATATGGGGTTTTCGGGACTTTCTCGGGCTGGTTGCTCATGAAAGTACTTAAGATTTCTACGCTGAACAAAATTTATGACCGAAACAAACATTTGAGTGAATTGGAATTCTTAAATGCTATTTTAGATGAATTCCAAATCAAATTTGAAATCCCAGAAGAAGATTTAAAACGTTTACCAAAAGACGGCGCATATATTACCATTTCAAACCATCCACTTGGCGGAATTGACGGCATTTTATTGTTGAAATTAATGTTAGAAAGAGAACCTAATTTCAAAATTATTGCCAATTTTCTATTGCACCGAATCGAACCGATGAAGCCGTATATTATGCCGGTAAATCCGTTTGAAAATCACAAAGATGCAAAATCGAGTGTGGTTGGAATCAAAGAAACATTACGTCATTTAAGCGATGGGAAACCATTAGGAATGTTTCCTGCTGGAGAAGTTTCCACTTATAAAGATGGAAAGTTAGTAGTGGACAAACCTTGGGAAGAAGGAGCAATCAAAGTGATTCGTAAAGCACAAGTTCCAGTTGTACCAATTTATTTTCATGCTAAGAACAGTAAATTATTTTACTTCTTATCAAAAATTGATGATACACTTAGAACGGCTAAATTACCAAGTGAATTATTGACTCAAAAAGACCGAGTTATTAAAGTTCGTATTGGAAAACCTATCTCGGTAGCAGAACAAAACGAATATCAAGATATTGAAGCATATGGAGATTTCTTACGCAAGAAAACATACATGCTTTCAAATGCTTTTGAAGATGAAAGTAAAATTAATTTGCCAAAATTAAGCATTCCAAAACCACCTAAACAAATTGCTAAACCAGCCAATCACGAGCAAATTTTAGAAGAAATGGCTTGTTTGAAAAAAGGTGATTATCGTTTATTACAAAGTAAAAATTATGAAGTTTACTTCGTAACGGCAGATAAAATTCCGAATATCTTACACGAAATTGGTCGTTTACGCGAAATCACGTTTAGAGAAGTTGGTGAAGGAACCAATGAATCGTTAGATTTAGATGCTTACGATAAATATTATCACCATATGTTTTTGTGGGATGAAGACGCACAGTGTATTGCTGGTGCTTATCGTATGGGATTAGGTTCTCACATTTATCCAAAACATGGAATTGACGGTTTTTATTTGCATGAATTGTTCCGTTTTGAACCAGAGTTATATGATATGATGAGTAAATCTATCGAAATGGGTAGAGCATTTATCATCAAAGAATACCAAATGAAACCAATGCCTTTGTTCTTGTTATGGAAAGGAATTGTTCATACAACTTTACATTATCCAGAACATAAATATTTGATTGGTGGCGTAAGTATTAGTAATCAATTCTCTGATTTTTCAAAATCATTGATGATTGAATTTATGAAGTCGCACTATTACGATCCGTATATTGCGCAATACGTTCACCCGAAAAAAGAATATAAAGTAAAACTAAAAGACGCCGACAAAGATTTCGTATTCAACGAAACCGAAGCCGATTTGAATAAGTTTGACAAAATTATTGATGAAGTAGAACCAGGAAATTTACGTTTACCGGTTTTAATTAAAAAATACATCAAACAAAACGCAAGAGTTGTGGCATTTAATGTTGACCCATTATTTAACAACTCGGTTGACGGCTTAATGTACATTAAAATTGCCGATTTACCTGAAAGCACCGTAAAACCCGTTATGGAAGAATTTCAAGCGGAATTGGAAAGAAAAGAGAAAGGCTAATCGATTGATTAGCCTTTTTTATTTATGTAAATCTTACAAATCTTATCTACAATCGTTTGCGCTAATTTTTGATGACTTTCAAACGTCCAACCAGCAATGTGTGGCGTCAACAGTACATTTTCAGCTTGTAAAAGATATTCGAAAGCAGCGGGTTTTTCTCCTTCAAACAAAGTTTCAAAAGAGAGTTTTTCGTATTCCAAAACATCTAAACCAGCACCTAAAATTTTACCTGATTTCAACCCATCAACCAAATCAGCTGTTACTACAGAATTTCCTCTTGCGGTATTAATCAACCAAAATGGTTTTTTGAATTTATTGATGAAATCTGAATCAATCATCTTATCCGTTTCTGGTGTCCAAGGCGTGTGCAAACTTAAAACATCAGCTCTTTCTTGAAGTTCGGCTAATGAAACTTGAGTCGCATTGGCATCTCCTAAATTGGGTAAAATATCATGACATAAAACGGCTACATCAAATCCACGTAATTTTTTAGCGAATGATTTTCCCATGTTTCCATAACCGATAATTCCGATGGTTTTACCTTCTAATTCGTGTCCGCGATTGGCTTCTCGCTTCCATTGACCCGATTTTACTTCGTTGTTGGCTTTGTTTAAATTATTAAAAAGAGACAATAACATTCCGATAGCGTGTTCGCCAACGGCATTTGCATTTCCTTCTGGAGCAGCGATTAAATGAATTCCTTTCGCTGTAGCGTAATCACAATCGATACTTTCTAAACCAGCGCCAACACGAGCGATGAATTGCAAATTAGTTGCTTTATCTAAAAACGTTTTATCAATTTTAAAGCGACTTCTAATGACAATTCCGTGATAGTTTTCAATTTTAGCTTCCACTTCTTGTTTGGATGAAGTAAAATCGGCTTCATTTTGAAAACCAGCTTGTTCTAATTGTTCCCATAGCAAGGGATGATTACTATCGATGTGAAGTATTTTAATTTGGGATAAATTCATGATTTTCTATTGAAATATAAAAGTACAAAATTGATTCAAAAAAAATGAGGCCGTTGCGACCTCATTCTAATTTATAAGTTTAACCAAGATTCTGGATTTAGTGTTGTCGTGTTTTGTAAAACTAAAAACTTAATTACCGCACTACCTGAAGAATCGGTATGAATTTTTCCGATATTCTGTTTGATGGTCACTTTTTGACCTTTACTCACACTAACTGAAGATAAGTTCAAATAAACAGTGATAAAATCTCCGTGCTGAATATAAACTGCTTTATTATTTGCAGAAATCACCTGAACTTGTAACACTTCACCACCAAAAACCGCTCTTGCCGAAGCACCTGGTTTTGTAGAAATTTCAACACCACTGTTATGAATGGTTAAGTTTTTATGAACTGGATGCGGTTGATCGCCATGTTTTAATGAAATATAACCATCAACTACAGGCCAAGGTAATTTCCCTTTATTAGCTTTAAAATTATCTGAAACTACTTTCCCCTCAGCAGATAAAACAAATTTTGTTGCTTCTTTTGTTCCTGCTTTTGGTGCTGTTGTTCCTGTTTTAGCTGCGTTTCGTTTATTGGCTTCTGCAATTTCTGCGGCAATTAATCTTTTAATTTTTGCATCTATATCTTTTGCTTCTTTTTGCTTTTTGCTAATTTCAGCTGTTAATTTCTTTTTATCTTTTTGAATTAGTTTTGCTAAACGTTCTTGTTCTTGCTTTTCTTTTTCTAATTCTTGCTTTTCTTTTTCTGTTTGCGCTAAAACAACTTCTTTTTCTTTTTTACTTTCCGATAATCGTTTTTCTGCAACTACTAATTTATTTTGCTTTTCTTTGATTTCCTCGCCTTGCATTTTTCTGAATCCTGCATATTGTTTCATGTACTGAATTCGTTTGTAGGCCTGAAGAAAATTTTCAGCTGAAAGAACAAACATAATTCTACTTTGCTCATTTCTACTCTTGTATGATTTTACAATCATTTTTTCGTAGTCTTCTTTCAATACTTTTAATTCTCTATTTAACTTGTTCATTTCTAACTGAGTCAAATAAATTTCATCACTCAATAAACGCGTTTGCTTTGCTGTTGTATTAAGTAATTTTTGTCGTAATTGAATTAAGTTTTTTTGTTGACTAATTTGTTTTAAAACCGATTTTTCTTTCTTTTTCTCTGCTTCTAAACGCGATTTATTTTCTGAAATTTCTTTCAGAATTTGTGCTTTGCGCTCTTCTAACTTTTGCTGCTCTGAAGGTTGGGCAAAACATAGGCTTGTAATGAAAAAGAAAAATACGATTTTAAAGAATTGGTTCATGCAATAAGGATTTTTACAAAGGTAGTTTTTTTACTTAAATAAAAAATTAATTGATTTCAACTGCGGTGTAACCACTAGGCACTGAATAAGGATAACTCAAATTCTCATTAAATGTTGTATTCTTATATTCAATATCAATTGTTATTTTGTCTTTTTGTTCCGCTTTAATATTAATTTCGTTTGGTAAAAACATACCTTTTTCTTCTTTGTACGAAGGATAACGAATTTCTAAATTTCGGTTTTGACTTGCTTGAGAAATTGTTTCTTTTTTCAATAAATAATTAGCGCCTTCAAAATAAAATTCTTTTGCAACATCAGCATCTGTAGGCAAAGACAACTTAAACATTTTCTCAACTACTTCAGAAACCCATTTATCTTTAGTTAAATCGTCAATTGCTTTTCCTAGAAATAAATTCTGCACTTTTTGAAAATCTAAATCAGTTCCTAACCAATTGCTCAACATACTAAAATCGCCTTCAAAATATGTCCCGTTTGGTTTTTCGTAATAGCTCACTTTTGTTGGAGTTATCATCGCTTTTGCCATAGGAATTCCTAAGAATTTTATATTGATCCAAATGATTTCGTCTTTTTTTATACGAATATCAGCATTCATAGAATGCGATTGTTTCTCATCTTCGTATTTGGCGTTTGCTCTAATATTTAGCGTAGTAAAATCATGTTCGTTTTTATAATGACCTTTGATTACTTTTGAAACTTCAGTATTTTCATTTGCAGCAGCTGTGGTTACAGATTGCTTTGATTTACATCCGATTAAAAAAACGACTAAAAAGGCTGATAATATTGACTTCATTTATTTTTGTAATTGCTTTAATTTGTTGGTATACGTTTCTTTTTTAACCTTGTCATTCAAATTCTCGCAACTGATAATTAATTGTTTGTAAAAATTAACATTGAAACGATTGTTGTAAATTCCAGATTCTGATGGATTAAATTCAACTACAAAATCCAAGCCGTTTTCTAAAATAGTTTTAGCTTTCTTATATTCTTTAAGTTGGTTGTATCCTAAACCAGCATAAAAATAAAACCCAACTTGCGTTGGAAATGATTCCAAAAACTCTTCTGCTTTTTTGGTTACCGAATGAAAATCTTGCTTTTGAATTAGCACTTCCAAATACAATTCCATCGCTTCTACATCTTCGGAATTTCTTTTGATTCCTCTTTCAAAATATTTTGAAGCATTTTCTAAATCATTCTTTTTCCAGAAAAATTTCGCTACTTCTTTGGCTACGTTGATTTCTTTATCATCATTAAAATAAGGAATCGCCTTATCGATATCTTTTAAATAAGTAGGATTTTTAACAGCAAAAATTAAAAACTCATTAAAAACACGATGTTTGATTTTTAAATCCATTCGATTATTATCCAAAACTTTGAACATCGATTTTGAAGCATTTTCACCATCGTTATTATTCAA
>NZ_JAKLJH010000086.1 GCF_023151265.1 Flavobacterium sp. | reverse complement strand
GACGCTTCTGCAACTAAAGCAGTTAAATTTGAAAAACCAGCTGCAAAATCAGCAGTTAAATTAGTAAATGCTGACAATTTAGATGAGTTAATTAACTTATTACACAACGAAGCTAAGGTTATTTAGTAATCAGTGTTCAGTTTTTAGTGTTCAGTTAAACACTTAAACTTTTAAACATTTTAAACTCTTAAACTTAAAAATCATGTCGATATTAATATATGCTGAATCAGCAGAAGGAAAAATTAAAAAAGCAGCATTCGAATTAGCTTCTTACGCAAAAAAAGTTGCTGCTTCAATGGGAACAACAGTTACCGCTGTAACTATTAACAACTCTGACAACAGTGCTTTAGCAGCTTACGGAGTTGACAAAGTATTAAACGTTTCTAACGATAAATTAAACAATTTTAGCGCAAAAGCTTATGCAGATGTAATTGCTCAAGCGGCTAAAAAAGAAGGAACTCAAATCGTTTTAGTTTCTTCAACTACAGATAGTTTATATTTAGCACCACTTGTAGCGGTTGCTTTAGAAGCGGGTTATGCTTCAAATGTAGTAGCTTTACCTGAAAGCACTTCTCCATTCCAAGTGAAAAGAAATGCTTTTTCAAACAAAGCTTTCAATATTACTGAAATTTCAACTCCAGTAAAAGTTTTAGGAATTGCTAAAAACTCTTTCGGATTAGTAGAAAATGCAGCTGCTATGACAGAAGAAACTTTCGCTCCTTCATTAAACGATGCTGATTTCGGAATCAAAGTGGAAAACGTTGAAAAAGTAAGTGGAAAAGTAACTATCGCTGACGCTGAAATCGTGGTTTCTGCAGGTCGTGGAATGAAAGGTCCAGAAAACTGGGGAATGATTGAAGAATTAGCTTCTGTTTTAGGTGCTGCAACTGCATGTTCTAAACCAGTTTCTGATATTGGATGGAGACCTCACAGCGAGCACGTAGGACAAACTGGAAAACCTGTAGCTGCTAACTTATATATTGCTGTTGGTATTTCTGGAGCAATCCAACATATCGCTGGAATTAACTCTTCAAAAGTAAAAGTTGTTATCAATACAGATCCTGAAGCACCTTTCTTTAAAGTAGCTGATTACGGAGTTGTAGGTGATGCTTTTACCGTTTTACCTCAATTAATTGAAAAATTAAAAGCTTTTAAAGCAAGCAACTCGTAATAAAATAGTTGTTTAAAAAATATATTAAATTAAAATTAGAGTTATCTTTGTTTAGGTAGCTCTTTTTTTTATTTTTGGAGCGAATGGCTAACCGTTTTTCTGTTAGCCATTTTCTGACTTTGTGATACTATTTAAAAATCCAAATCAGGCATCAAAGAAATGATAATTTACAATTTGAAATGAGTTTAGTAAAATTAACTATAAAAGGTATTTCCTACAGCCAAACGCAAAACGGAGCTTATGCCTTAATCTTAAATGAAGTAGATGGTGATCGAAAACTTCCAATTGTTATTGGTGCTTTTGAAGCGCAATCCATAGCAATTGCTTTAGAAAAAGAAATTAAACCACCTCGCCCACTTACACACGATTTATTTAAAAGTTTTGCCGACCGATTTGACATCGTGGTAAAACAAGTGATTATCCACAAGCTAGTCGATGGTGTTTTCTATTCGAGTATTATTTGCGAAAGAGATAAAATTGAAGAAATCATCGATGCCAGAACTTCTGATGCGATTGCATTAGCTTTACGTTTTAACGCACCTATTTTTACTTACAAAAATATCTTAGACAAAGCCGGAATTTATTTAAGCATCAACCCAGCTGAAAATACCGAAAATCAAGAAAACGATGACATCCTTTCTACTCCAGAAACTTTTGGACAAGAAGATGTTGTTGTTCCTGCAGATAGTTATTCAGGCTATTCACTAAAAGAATTATACGAAAAACTAGACGAAGCTGTACAAAACGAAGACTACGAAAAAGCAGCAAAAATTAGAGATGAAATCTCAAAAAAAGAATCTTAAAACTTTAAAGAAACTAACATGAATGTAAAATTCAGATTAACGATAATGAACTTTTTCCAGTTCTTCGTTTGGGGAGCTTGGCTTATTACAGTAGCAAATTATTGGTTTGGAACTAAAAATTGGGATGGAGCGCAATTTGGAGCTATTTTTTCCACTATGGGAATCGCTTCGATTTTCATGCCAACCCTTTGCGGAATTGTTGCCGACCGTTGGATAAACGCCGAAAAATTATACGGAGCACTTCACATTTTAGGAGGTTTAACTTTGATGTATGTTCCTCAAGTTAGCAATCCGTCTGATTTCTTTTGGGTGATTTTAGTGGCGATGATTTTTTATATGCCAACGATTGCTCTTTCTAATTCAGTTGCTTACAACGCTTTGAAAAAAGGCGGTTTGGATGTTGTAAAAGATTTTCCACCTATTCGTGTTTGGGGAACCATTGGTTTCATTGTAGCAATGTGGATCACCAACTTAACTGGAAACAAAGCTTCTGAAAATCAGTTTTACATTGCGGCTATCGCAGCTATATTGTTAGGAATTTATTCGTTTACCTTACCAAAATGTGAACCTCAAGGAAAAACCGCAGAAAACAAATCATTTGTGGAACTAATCGGTTTAAGTTCGTTTAAATTATTTGCCGATTATAAATTAGCATTGTTCTTTGTTTTCAGTATGTTCCTTGGAGCGGCTTTACAATTAACGAATGCTTATGGTGATGTATTTTTAGATGATTTCAAACACAATCCTATTTACGCTGATTCATTAGTAGTAAAATATTCGACTTTAATTATGTCGATTTCTCAAATTTCGGAAACTTTATTCATCTTAGCGATTCCGTTTTTCTTGAGACGTTTTGGAATCAAACAAGTAATGTTGTTTAGCATGATTGCTTGGGTATTACGTTTCGGTTTATTCGCTTACGGAAATCCAGGAGACGGATTGTGGATGATTATTTTATCGTGTATCGTTTACGGAATGGCATTTGATTTCTTCAACATTTCAGGTTCATTATTCGTAGAAACCTCAACCGATTCTAAAATACGTTCTTCTGCGCAAGGTTTATTTATGATGATGACTAACGGATTTGGAGCTGTTTTAGGAAGTGTTGTGAGCGGACAAATGATAAGCATGTATTTTACAGATGCTGTTACAGGTGAAAAAGATTGGCACAACATCTGGTTAGCATTCGCTATTTATGCAGCAATTATCGCAGTAGCTTTTGCTGTCTTGTTCAAACACAAACACAATCCAAAAGACGTTGCTAATGTTTCGCATTAGTAAGGTAAAAAGCGTCAAAAACTTTTAACCTTTTAAACCATTAAACTTTTAAACTCAACATGAAACAATACCACGATTTAGTAAAACACGTATTAGCAAACGGCAACCAAAAAGGCGACCGTACTGGAACAGGAACCTTAAGTGTTTTTGGATACCAAATGCGTTTTGATTTAAGCGAAGGTTTCCCAATGGTAACCACAAAAAAATTACACTTAAAATCGATTATTTACGAATTGTTGTGGTTTTTAAATGGCGATACGAACATTAAATATCTACAAGAAAACGGTGTTAAAATTTGGGACGAATGGGCGGATGAAAACGGCGATTTAGGTCCGGTTTACGGACACCAATGGCGCAATTGGAACAGCGAAGAAATTGACCAAATTACCGAATTAATCGAAACGCTAAAAACCAATCCAAACAGCAGAAGAATGTTAGTTTCTGCTTGGAATCCTAGTGTTTTACCAGATACTTCGGTTTCTTTTGCAGAAAATGTGGCGAACGGTAAAGCCGCTTTACCTCCATGTCATGCGTTTTTTCAGTTTTATGTAGCGGATGGAAAATTAAGTTGTCAGTTGTACCAACGTAGTGCTGATATTTTCTTAGGCGTTCCGTTTAATATTGCGTCTTATGCTTTGTTTACGATGATGATTGCACAGGTTTGTGATTTACAAGTAGGCGAATTCATCCACACCTTTGGTGATGCACATATTTACAACAACCACATGGAACAATTAGAATTACAATTGTCTCGCGAGTGTCGACCATTACCAACGATGAAATTAAACCCAGAAATCAAAAACATTTTCGATTTCAAGTTTGAGGATTTTACTTTAGAAGGTTATGACCCGCATCCACATATTAAGGGTGTTGTGGCGGTTTAGAAAACAAACTTAGTAATTGTAATACTAAAAAACTAAACTCATGAATATGAAAAAAAACTTTATCTTATTTATTTTAATTTTTATTACTTCAAACTGTTTTTCACAAGAAAAAAAATTCATATATGATAAAAACGGTTTAACTCCATTTGTTGTTACAGATGTAGATAATAAATCCTTAAAAGAAATATATCAGAAATCTGTTAACTGGATTAAAGAGACATATAAAAATCCAGATATAGTTATAAAGGCTCAAATTGAAGATGAAAGTATTAGATTCGAAGGAATAAGCAATAAAGTAGCTGTAGTTTATGATGGATTTGGAGGAAAAGGCTTTTATGATGTAAAATATTCAATAAAGATTTCTGTTAAAGATCATAAATATAAATTTGAAATAATAGAATTTGAACTTCTAAATTGTCCAATCAAAAAAAATGGCTGGAACCCTAGCGATAAATCCTTTTTTAAAGAAGATGGAAGTCCACGAAAACCTTGGAAAGATTATCCTAAAAGTATCGAAACTCTTTTTGATGAATTAAATAATAGCTTAAAAAATTATATTATAAAAGATTCTAAAAAAGATAATTGGTAATTTCTAAAAGAAGCATCACTGCTTAACTAGCTTTGCTCAAATGACTCTTTTCGAATTCCCCACAGGAAATTTACTATTGAATGAAATGTTTTGTCATTTTTATAATGACTTATTTTTATCCTATCTTTTAAAAAAACAATTATCAAAACGTTAAAAGCTTTTCTTACATTCGCCATTTTTACAGTGTAAAAAATAATTTTCTACAAAATACTTACCTTAGCGTTTCAAATTATTACTATGTTAACCATAATCGCAGCCGCATCAGAAAACAATGCTTTAGGAAAAGACAATCAATTGGTTTGGCATTTGCCAGATGATTTTAAGCGTTTTAAAAGTTTAACTTCAGGTCATTATATTGTAATGGGAAGAAAAACCTTTGAAAGTTTTCCGAAACCGTTACCTAATCGAACTCATATTATCATTACTAGACAAAAGGATTACGAAGCTCCAGAAGGTTGTTTCGTAACGAGTAGTTTGCAAAAAGCTATTGATTTGTGTCCGAAAAATGAAGAAGTTTTCATCATTGGCGGAGGCGAAATCTACAATCAATCCATAGAAATTGCCGATAAAATTGATTTAACTCGAGTTCATACAACGATTGAAGCGGATACTTTTTTCCCTGAGATTGATACTGATAAATGGAAATTGGTTTTCGAAGAATTTCATTCTAAAGACGAAAAACACGATTACGATTTTACTTTTTTAACGTACATTAGAAAATAATTTTTTAGAACGCGGATTACACAGATTTGACGGATTTTCACCGATTTTTATAATTCCTATGTGAAACTTCGTGTAAAACTTTGAGCTACTTTGTACAACTAAAACAGATTTTTTAAATTTCTTAAATCTGTGTTCCTAAAAACATTTCTTTAATTTCAATTTTGAAGTTGAAATTGAATTTTGCCCTTGTATTTGATTTTTTATCAGTACTTTTGTGTTCCAAAAAATTGCAAAATGTCAAAAAATATTACGCCATATCAAGATTCTGAATTAGGAAAAAAAGAACAGGTTGCTCAAATGTTTGATACCATTTCTGAAAATTACGATGGTTTAAACCGAGTTATTTCTTTTGGAACTGATGCTAAGTGGAAGAAAAAAATCTTAAAAATGGTGGCGGCAAAACAACCAAAATCTATTTTAGATATTGCTACTGGAACAGGTGATTTAGCTATTTTATTTGCCAATACTTCTGCAACTGAAATCATTGGTTTAGATATTTCTCAAGGCATGTTAGACATTGGGAAGAAAAAAATTGCAGCGCAAAATTTAGACGCAAAAATTCAAATGGTTTTAGGAGATGGTGAGAACATTCCGTATCCTGATAATTATTTTGACGCGATTACGGTGGCATATGGTGTTCGTAATTTTGAAAATCTAGAAAAAGGATTAACCGATATTTTAAGAACACTAAAACCAGGTGGAGAATTGATTATTTTAGAAACTTCGGTTCCTACACAATTTCCTTTTAAACAAGGATACTATGTGTATACCAATTTCATCATGCCAACCATCGGGAAATTATTTTCAAAAGATAAAAAAGCGTACCAATATCTATCAACTTCGGCACAAAATTTCCCTTTTGGAGAAGCCTTAAACAATATTTTGAGAAAAATTGGGTTTATAGACGTGAAGCACTTACCTCAAACATTTGGAGTAGCTACTATTTATCAAGCATCTAAAAAATAATATGAAGAAGTTACTGTTTTTATTACTTTTTTCACCCCTACTTTTTGCTCAGGAAGGCATGTTTAGTAAAGATCCAATTATCAATAAAGAGAACTGGAACAAACAGCGCGTTCACTGGGGCTATTACCTTGGATTTAACAGCTTAGATTTTAAAATTGACTACACTAACGTTACCGAAGATATTGAAGTAGGAACTACAACAGGTTTTAATGTAGGTTTAATTGGAAATTTAAGACTAGCAGAATATTTCGATTTACGATTTGAACCTGGATTAATTATTACCCAACGTAATTTAACCTTTCCAAACATTACTGACACTGGAGACCGTTTAAGAGAAGTAAAATCTACTTATGTTTTCTTTCCTTTACTTTTAAAATATTCTGCTTTACGAACGGGAAATGTTAGACCTTATTTGCTTGGAGGTGTTTCTACTGCTTTAAATCTTAGTAGTAATGCAGCTTCTCCAGATGACAATTTCAACAATCGTTTTAGAATGACTAAATGGACTAATTTCTACGAAGTAGGATTTGGAATTGATTTGTATTTAGAATATTTCATTTTTTCACCATCCATAAGAGGTGTGTTTGGTATGAACGATGAGTTAATTAGAGACAACGACCCAAATAGTCCTTGGACAGGAAATGTACAAGAAATGAAAACTCGTGGTTTCTTCATCAATTTTTCATTCCACTAAGAATTAACTTCGTTTAAATTCGCTCAGAATAATAGCGGTTGCAGTTGCTACATTTAAACTTTCTGTAACTTGAAGATTTCCAAAACGCGGAATGGCAATTCGCTCCGAAACTAATTTTTCAACTGAAGGCGAAATTCCATTAGCTTCATTTCCCATGATGATGACACCTTCTTTTGGCAATTTTTCTTGGTAAATATTTTTCCCATCCATGAAAGTTCCAAAGACAGGTAATTTAGTTTGAGATAAAAATGATTCTAAATTTCCATACACCACATTTACTCTACTAATAGAACCCATTGTTGCCTGAACCACTTTAGGATTATAAATATCTACCGATTCATCTGTACAAAACAACGTTTCAATACCAAACCAATCACACAAACGAATAATCGTACCCAAATTCCCTGGATCACGAACATCATCTAAGGCAACGATTAATCCTTTTTCAATCATTTCTTTTGCGTTCGGAACTTTAAAAACTGCTAAACAAGTATTAGGAGTTGTTAAAGCGCTAATTTTTTTTAATTCGGCTTCAGAAATGGCATGAACTTTGTTTTTTGAAACTGTAAGAAAATCTTGCTTTGTAGTAAACAAATCTTGCAATTCAAAGTTAGAATTTAACAATTCTTGAACTACCTTTACGCCTTCGGCAAAGAAAAGTTGTTCTTGTTTTCTATATTTTTTTTGTTGTAAACTCGTTATTAGTTTAATTTGGTTTTTACTAACCATAAAAATTGTATTTTTGACTAACTTTTAAAAAGTGCTTTGAGAAATAATTTATCAAAAATAACATTATTATTTGTAATCGGAACAATAATTTATTCGTGTTCGTTAGTTAAACGTGTACCCGAAAGTGAAAAATTATTGACTAAAAACGAGATTTACATTAATGATAAAATCAATAAAGAAGAACGAATTAATAATTTATTAGTTCAGCAACCCAATACTAGATTTTTAAATTATCCTTTCGGGCTAACACTTTACAATCTTGCTAAGCCAAATCCAGATTCCTCCTATAAAGCTTGGTTGAACCGAAAACCAAATCGCATCAAAAGATTAAACCGATTTTTATCTGCCAAACAAGTTAACCGATTAGGAAAATCTTTTTTTGTTAGTGGATTATCTAATTTTATGAAAGAAACTGGAGAAGCGCCTGTACTAATTGACAAAAAAAAAGCAGAACGTTCTAAAGAAAGATTAAGCGGTTATTACTACAATAATGGTTTTATAAGAAATGAAGTAACCATGTCTATCGATTCGGTTGGCGATAGAAAAGGAAAAATAGTGTACAAAGTTGACACTGGAAAACCTTATTTTATTGATTCTATTTTTAAATTTATTGAAACTCCAGTTGTTGATAGCTTATATTCGCTTGAAGAAAAAAAGAGTTTTATCAGGAAAGGTGACCAATACAATTTTACCAATTTTGATATCGAACGTAAAAGAATCACACAATATCTAAGAAATAATGGTGTATATCATTTTCAAGAAAGTAATGTGCGATATGACGCCATTTACAATGATTCTACTCAAAAAATGAATGTCAACATAAAAATTGATGATAGACTAGTAAAAAAAGGAGACACACTAGTAAAAAAACCTTTTTCGGTTTATAAAATTAGTCAGGTTAATATTTTTACAAACAATACTTCAAAAAAAGAACGTAATCAGTTTAATGATAGCGTAACATATAGAAATTTCAACATTTACAGTGCTGGAAAATTAAAATACAAACCAAAAGCTATCACAAACGCTATTTTCATAGAAAAAGGAAAACTTTTTAGTGATAATGATAGAACGTTAACTTCAAAATCGTTAAGTAATTTAAAAGTATTTAACTATCCAAACATTGAATATATTGAAGATCCGAGCGACAGCACAAACTCTTCGCTAATTGCTAACATTTATTTGATGAGTAAGCCAAAATACATTTGGCAACCTTCTGTAGATGTTACTACTTCTGATATTCAACAATTTGGAATTAGCGGAAGAATGGCTTTTACTTGGCGAAATTTATTCAAAAGAGCAGAAACATTTGAACTTTCGGCAAGAGGAAACATTGGTTCTTCTAAAGATTTAGCAAATCCAAACAATGTATTTTTTAATATTTCAGAATATGGTGTGGAAGCAAAATTGAGTTTTCCAAGAATTGTTTTTCCAATTGACACCAGAAGAATTATTAAAAAAGAAATGCTTCCAACCACTACAGCTACAATTGGTTTAACAAGTCAGCGAAACATTGGTTTAGACAAAGAAAATTTAACAGGTGTTTTCAATTACAATTGGACTCCAAAACAAAACAATACCATTCGTTTTGATTTACTTAATATACAATTTATTAAAAACTTAAATCCTGAAAATTACTTTAATGTTTATACTTCTTCTTACAACACATTAAACGATTTAGCTCAGGATTACAACGTTGACCCAGCTAACCTTGAAAACGGAAATTTAACAACATCTGGAGCTGTAAATTTCATTAATGATGTTGAAAACGGAAGCACTTCATTGAATCCAAACGACCAAGATTATAAAATCATACGAAGTATTGGAGAAAGAAGAGAGCGTTTAATTGAAAACAACTTAATTGTTTCTTCGGGAATTACATTTTTTAGAAATACGAAAGCAAATCTACTAGACAACAACTTTTACTCAATTAGAACAAAAATTGAATCTGCCGGAAATGTGTTATCGTTATTAGCGGGAACAAAAAACGAAGATTTGAATCAAAATGGCAACAAAACCATGTTCGGAATCGAATATTCGCAATACATAAAAGGAGAAGTCGATTTTATCAAGCATTGGGATTTTGGCAAGAAAAACACCTTAGCTATGCGCGCATTTGCTGGTTTAGCTGTTCCTTATGGAAACGCGCAATCTATTCCGTTTTCACGAAGTTATTTTTCTGGAGGTTCAAATGACAACAGAGGTTGGCAAGCTTATAGCCTTGGACCTGGACGAAGCGGTGGAATTAATGATTTTAACGAAGCCAACTTTAAATTAGCCTACAGTTTAGAATACCGATTTAGAGTAGGAGGAAATTTTTACAGTGCCGTTTTTGCTGATATTGGTAACATTTGGAATGTATTCGACAACATTACAGATGAAGACTATACTTTTAACGGATTTAGCTCTTTTGAAGATTTAGCTTTTGGTTCTGGAATAGGTTTACGATACGATTTTGACTTTTTTGTTTTCCGTTTCGATTTAGGTTACAAAGCCTACGACCCAGGAAGAGAAGTGGGCGACCGATGGATGAAAGGAGTCAACTTTAGCAAAACAGTGCTAAATTTTGGTATTAATTATCCGTTCTAATTTTTTAAATTATTATTTTTGCACAACTATACTAAAAACATACAACTATGAGTCACAATATTAAACCTGGTGTTGCTACCGGAGATCAAGTTCAAGAAATCTTTAACTATGCAAAACAAAAAGGGTTTGCATTGCCTGCTGTTAATGTTGTAGGATCTAGTACAATTAATGGAGTTTTAGAAACTGCAGCTAAATTAAATGCACCAGTTATCATTCAGTTTTCTAATGGTGGTGCACAATTTAATGCTGGAAAAGGATTATCAAACGAAAATCAAAAATCAGCTATTTTAGGAGCTGTGGCTGGAGCAAAACACATTCACACATTAGCAGAAGCTTATGGCGCAACGGTTATTTTACATACTGACCATTGTGCTAAAAATCTTTTACCATGGATTGATGGTTTATTAGATGCTTCTGAAAAACATTTTGCTGAAACTGGAAAACCATTATACAGCTCTCACATGATTGATTTATCTGAAGAACCGATCGAAGAGAACATTGAAATTTCTAAAAAATATTTAGAAAGAATGAGTAAAATGGGCATGACATTAGAAATCGAATTAGGAATTACAGGTGGTGAAGAAGATGGCGTTGACAATTCTGATGTAGATAGTTCAAAATTATACACGCAACCAAGTGAAGTGGCTTATGCTTACGAAGAATTAATGAAAGTAAGTCCAAGATTTACAATTGCTGCTTCTTTTGGAAATGTTCATGGCGTTTACAAACCAGGAAATGTGAAATTAACTCCAAAAATTCTTAAAAACTCACAAGAGTACGTTCAAAATAAATTCAATACAGGAAATAACCCGGTTGATTTTGTTTTTCACGGAGGTTCAGGTTCTACTTTAGAAGAAATTAGAGAAGCTATTTCTTATGGAGTAATCAAAATGAATATTGATACCGATTTACAATTTGCTTTCACAGAAGGACAAAAAACATTACGATCCAAGAAAATGGGTTCGTGAAGGAGAAGTTACGTTCAACACAAGATTAGAACAAGCTTTTGCCGATTTAAATAATGTGAATACTTTATAAGTACGAGGTACGAGGTACAAAGTACGAAGTTTAAAATTTATTATTAATTGAAATTAGATGAAGATAAGGTTAGCCTTCCAACTTCTAACTTCTAACTTCTAACTTAATTATGGCTTGGTTTAAAAGAAAAGAAAAAGGAATTACAACCGCAACTGAGGACAAAAAAGATGTTCCTAAAGGTTTATGGTACAAATCACCAACAGGAAAAATTGTTGATCAAGATGAATTAGCAAGAAACTTATGGGTAAGTCCAGAAGACGATTATCACGTAAGAATTGGTAGTAAAGAATATTTCGAAATTTTATTCGACAATAACGAATTCAAAGAATTAGATGCGAATTTAACTTCAAAAGATCCATTAAAATTTGAAGACACTAAAAAATATAGTGATCGTTTAAAAGACGTAATGGATAAAACGAAATTAAAAGATGCAATTCGTACCGGAGTTGGAAAATCTAAAGGAAAAGACTTAGTAGTTTCTTGTATGGATTTTGCTTTCATTGGTGGTTCTATGGGAGCAGTTGTAGGTGAAAAAATTGCGAGAGCAATTGATTATTCTATCAAACACAAAATCCCATTTGTAATGATTTCAAAATCAGGTGGAGCTCGTATGATGGAAGCTGCAATGTCTTTAATGCAATTAGCAAAAACATCTGCAAAATTAGCACAATTGGCAGAAGAACAAATTCCTTACATTTCTCTATGTACTGACCCAACAACGGGAGGAACTACTGCTTCTTATGCAATGCTTGGTGATATCAATATTGGAGAACCAGGAGCTTTAATTGGTTTCGCAGGACCACGTATTGTAAGAGATACAACAGGTAAAGATTTACCAGAAGGTTTTCAAACATCAGAATTCTTATTAGAGCATGGTTTCTTAGATTTCATTGCTCACAGAAAAGAGTTGAAAAACAAAATTAACTTATATTTAGATTTGATTCAAAATCAACCAATCAGATAAAAATAAAAATCCCGATAGTGATATCGGGATTTTTTTATGTTTAAAACTTAGCTCGCAAAGCCAAAATAAAATTCTTTCCTGGTGCTACAATTCCTGAACTGTAAGGACGATAGCGTTGGTCTGTGATATTTTCTAAACCTGCGGTTACTGTAAAGTTTTCGGTAAGTTTGTACATCGATTTTAAGTTTAATGTGTACCAACTCGGAGAATACGGATTTCCATTGCTGTCAATTGCATAAATTTCTGGTTTACCTTTTTCTTCTTCGGCTAAATTATCATACGAAACTTCATCGCTGAATTGTGCATTCAATTGTAAATCTAACTTAGAATTGGCATATCCCAAACGACCAATTCCAAAAAATGGCGCCGCATGACGAGAAGGACTTTTCTCTCCATTATCCAATTCTTCTTCTCCTTTTTGAAAATTCAAATCGCCATGAAAATAAAACCCACTTGCTGATTTCACTTCAATTCCAGCTTGAATTCCGTACACTTTTGCATTGGCTGCATTTTGAATGGCTTGCACATTACTTAATTCGCCATCGTATAAAATTTCAGTTGCGCCATTTAATGTAAAATCTCTTCTTACCATGGCATTTTCCAGCAAAGTATAATAAGCAGAAACATCTACTTTAACGTTTTTACCAAATAATTTCGCCACATTCAAATCTACATTATAAGCATATTCCGCTTTTAAATCTGGATTTGGAACCACAACTGAACCTGGTTCAGAATCAAATACTTTTCCTAAATCATCCACATTCGGAGAGCGGAAAGCAGTTGCCACATTAGAACTAATTACCCATTTCGCCGTTGGACGATACACCAAACCTAAACTTCCAGTTAAAGCGCCGTCGTTAATTTTTGCTTCAGTAAAAGGAAACGGATAAAAAGTAGTATCAAACTCCGCATTCAATACAAATTGATTATATCGCAAACCTGCTTGAAGCAACATTTTTTCAGAAAATTTATATTGGTCATTGATATAAATTCCATAAGAATTCCATTTAGCTTGTGGATAACGCGCTGGTCCTGTTTGACTTATTCCAGTAACAATATTTTCATCAATTCCTTCCGAATTTACATCATTCGTTACGAATTCAACTCCGTAAAAAACCGCATTTTTAGCACTTGTTTTCTTGGTGAAATCCGCATTTACTGAAATAGCATTTACTTTTTCAATTCGCGTAGCACGATTTGGGTTGTTCATGTTACGACTGATTCTACTTTCCTCAAAAAACTGATGCGCCATTCGAATAGAAAGCTCATCGTACATTTTCGTAGCTTGCATATTCGAAATCGACAAATTGTTCATTATCCATTTTTGCGGACCGTAATCGAATTCACCATATCTAGGTAAACCTGAACTATTATATCTAATATGTCTGTCGTAGCGCGAATAACTAGAGGTTTCCGAAAAATGAAAACCATATTGAAAATCCCATTTTTCATTAGGCGCAAAACGTACTTTTTGCATCAAATTGATTTGAAAATAAGCCGTTGGTTTCTGTACCAAAGGATCATCATTCGTCACAACGACATCTACTCCATTTTGTCTTTGTACATAAAAAGGACGCAAATATTCATCTGGACCATGACTTCCCATTTTCAAATCGCCAAAATCATTAGAACTGATACTGGTAACCGATGCCCATTTTTTCCAACCTACATTCACATCAAAATGACCTGTTTTTTCGTTATTTGCTGATGAATATCTTGTAAAAGCACTTCCGGTTACAAATGGTTTTTCTTCTGTTGTGAATTGTGGCGTTAACGTTTGAAAACTCATTACGCCACCAATAGCATCACTTCCGTAAATAACAGAACTTGGTCCGAACAATACTTCCGATTTTTCAATAGCAAATGGATCTAACGAAATAACATTTTGAATATTTCCACCTCTAAAAATAGCGGTATTCATTCGCACACCATCAATAGCATAAAGCAAACGATTGGTCGCAAAACCACGAATCATAGGACTTCCTCCGCCCTGCTGACTTTTTTGCATGAACACTTTTCCAGAAACCGTTAATAAATCGGCTGCCGTTTGTGGATTTTGCAATTGAATATCTTTTTTGGAAATTGAGGTGATTTTTACTGGAATATCTCGAGTATGTTGCTTCCATCGATTAGCAGAAACTATAATTTCATCCATTGCTAATAATGAAGGCGCTAAACTTAACTGAAAAGAAGCTAATTCCAATTGGTTATAACTCACCATTTGAGTTTCATATCCAAAAGATTGAATGATGATTTTATTAAACCCAACAAAATCAGAAACATCAGCCTGACCTTTATTATTGGTAACAACGTAAACTTTTTTATCCTCAGAAGCAAGCGTAACCGATTCTAAAGGGTCACCCGATTCTTTGTCTTTTATGGTTATAGTTTGAGAAAATGTTATAGTGGTAAAACCGAAAAATAGGATTCCTAATAATTGCTTTAGCATTATTTTGAATTGTTTTAATAATTAATGTGAACAAATTTACAAAATGATTGTCACTTATTGCCACAAATTACATGCCACTTCTAATAGCTTCCACAGGATCTAACTTAGAAGCTGAAATTGCAGGAATAATTCCAGAAATCAATCCAATAAACGCGGCTAATCCTGAACCTAATAACATATTGGAAGCACTTAACACAAATTCGAAATCTAGTGCACTTGACAATATTAAAGCAATAATCCATACTAAAAACATACCGACAATTCCTCCAATTAAAGACAAAATAATAGCTTCAAACAAAAATTGAAATAAGATGAATTTATTTTTAGCACCTAATGCTTTTTGAATTCCGATTAAGTTGGTTCGTTCTTTTACTGATACGAACATAATATTAGCTATACCAAATCCACCTACTAAAAGCGAAAACGCACTGATAATCCATCCAATCATGTTCATTTGCCCTACAATGTTATCAATAAAATCGGTAAAACCAGACAACACATTCATAAAGAAATTATCAATTTCACCAGTTTTTACGCCTCTAAAACTTCTTAATTTTTGCGACAATTCGGCTTTGAATTCTTCAATATCAATCCCTTTTTCAGGTTTAATCAACATTGCTGGAGTTAAAGCTTTACTATTATCACCATACATTTTTCTTAAGAAATTCACAGGAAAAAATACAGCAACGTCGTTACTATCTCCAAACATACCTTGACCTTGCTTTTTCAAAACACCAATAACGGTAAAACGCTGACCATACAAACGAATTTTTTTACCGATAGGATCACTATTTTCAAATAAACCAGTTGCAACTTCACTTCCTATTACAATAACTGAACTACCAGAGTTGGATTCCGATTCGGTAAACAAACGACCTTTCTCAATTTTAACGGGTTCAATATCAAAAAATTCTTCGGTAGAAGGTTTAACTCGAATAGAATTAACCGTTTTTGAATCGTATTTGATGCTTTCGTTACGTGTAAATAAATTGAAAGATATTTTATCTATTCCATTAACATTACGTCTTAGATATTCGTATTCCTCATAAGTTACATCAGGAAATTGTTCGCGTTTCCAACGAGGTACTTCAGACGGGCCAAATGAAAAACGCATTAAATACACAGTATTCATATCCATATCACTCAAGTCTTCCTTGATTTTTTTATCC
>NZ_JAKLJH010000085.1 GCF_023151265.1 Flavobacterium sp. | reverse complement strand
AATTAGAAGAACATGTAATTGATTTATTAAAATCGATTCCAGGAAATAAATTGTTGTTAGATCATTATTTAGATGGTGCTATCGAAGCAGAAGCAGACGCAATTTGCGATGCCGATGGAAATGTATACATCATTGGAATCATGGAACACATCGAGCCTTGTGGGGTTCACTCGGGAGATAGTAATGCAACTTTGCCTCCGTTTAATTTGGGCGAATTTGTAATGCAACAAATCAAAGATCACACGAAGAAAATTGCTACGGCTTTAAAAACAGTTGGATTGATCAACATTCAATTTGCAATTAAAGATGACACGGTTTATATTATCGAAGCCAATCCAAGAGCATCTCGAACGGTTCCGTTTATTGCGAAAGCATATGGTGAGCCGTATGTAAATTACGCAACAAAAGTAATGTTAGGTCACAATAAAGTAACTGATTTTGATTTCAATCCGAAACTTAATGGTTATGCGATTAAGCAACCGGTGTTCTCTTTTAGTAAGTTTCCAAATGTAAACAAAGCATTAGGACCAGAAATGAAATCAACAGGAGAAAGCATCTTATTCATAGATGATTTAAAAGATGATCAATTCTACGATTTGTACGCAAGAAGAAAAATGTACTTAACGAAGTAATACATAAAAAGAAAATCCCAATCGAAAGATTGGGATTTTTTTGTAAGCAACTTGAGAATTTAAACCCAAATTAATAAAATACTTCAAGTGCTCTTAGTTCATTGCAATGATATGCTCATTACATTGCAATTTGTTAGTGAAATACTTTTAACCCCTTAAATTATTTAACACTAACTAGTCCAAAACTATTGTAAGGAAAATAGTTTTGAAGCAACTTTCAAATTTAGATAGGTCAAAATTAAGAGGTTTTATCGGAGTGCTTGCTGTAGTTTTTCTGCATATTTTTACTAAAATGCATTTTTTTACTACTTTTTTGTAAAAAAAAAGTCTAGCAAAAGCTAGACTAGTAAAATATTTAAAAATAATAATATTAAATTTTGCTAATTGCAGTTTCGTATTTAGCATTTACTACATTCCAGTCAATTACATTGAAAATAGCGGTTAAATATTCATTACGTTTGTTTTGGTAATTTAAGTAGTAAGCGTGTTCCCAAACATCAATGGCTAAAATTGGTGTTCCTCTAACTTCTGCATTTGGCATTAATGGATTGTCTTGATTGGCAGTACTAGTAACAGCTAATTTTCCGTCACGAGTAACTACTAGCCATGCCCAACCGCTCCCAAATTGTCCTGAAGCTGCTTCGGTAAGTTGTTTTTGTAAGTTGTCAAATGAACCTAGTTCTGCGGTAATGGCTTCTGCCAAAGCTCCTTTTGGAGTGCCGCCACCTTTTGGATTTAAAATTTCGAAAAATAAATTGTGGTTGTAGTAGCCACCAGCATTATTTCTTATTTCTTTGTTGTTGACATCTAAGTTTTTTAATATGTCTTCTACGGTTTTTAATTCTAAATCAGTACCAATAACGGCTTTGTTTAATTTATTAGCGTAACCCAAATGATGTTTCGAATAATGAATTTCCATTGTACGACCATCAATATGAGGTTCTAAATCATCATAGGCGTATTTAAGTCCACGCATTTGAAAAATACCACCTTCAGTAACTTTAACATCAGCTGGATTTCCTAAGGCTGAAATTTTTGTTTCAACTTCTGGATCTGGAATTTTTACTTCTTCTAATTCGTTTTCTTTTCTACAGCTCGTCATCATAAATGATATACAAGCCAAAATCAATAGTGACTTTTTCATTTGTAATGCAGATTATAGGTTACGTTCTTTTAGTAATTGATTGATGATTTTGATGTATTCTGCTTTAGCTTCATCAGGAGGAAGATTTTTTACTTGCATCCAAGCATTTAATTTGAAAGCATTTCTAATATCCTGAGGGTTTTGAAATAATAGAGGGTTTGAAGTTTCGGATGTAGCTTGTTTGTACAAACCATACAATACCAATTGCATATCCTGTGGCACCGATTCTTGTGGAATCAATTGTGCATTAGCAAATGCTTCATCAAATAATGTATTTAAATCCTTTTCGCTCATTCTTTATGCTTTTTTACTAATAACGGTTTTATTTCCGATAGCTTTATCACCTAATTTTACATTGATTTCAGTCCCTAATGGTAAATAGATATCTACTCTTGAGCCAAATTTGATGAAACCTGCATCTTTACCTTGAACTACACGCATGCCTTCTTGTGCGTAATTTACAATACGTCTTGCTAAAGCACCAGCAATTTGGCGATATAAAATTTCACCATAGATTCTATTATTGATAACTACAGTAGTTCTCTCATTTTCTTCACTTGCTTTTGGATGCCAAGCTACTAAGTATTTTCCTGGATGATATTTGCTGTATTTTACGATTCCGTTTACACAATAACGCGTAACGTGAACATTTATTGGCGACATAAAAATAGAAACCATCAAGCGTTTATCTTTGAAATATTCAGGCTCAAATACTTCTTCAATTACTACAACTTTTCCATCTACTGGAGCTAGAATATGATTATCGCTATTATCAGCAACACGTGTTGGGTTTCTGAAGAATTGTAAAACCAAGACTAAAATTACTAATGCAAATAAGTATAAAATAGTTCGTAACCAATTTATAGAAACAAATGCATCGGTTAAGAAAATAATTGCAACTACTATAAGTAGTGTAATAAAAATGATTTTTGAACCTTCTTTATGAAACATAATATAAAATTAAATAAAATAAATTAATAAATGGAATTACAAATATAATACTATCTAGTCGATCTAGTATACCTCCGTGACCAGGCATTATATTTCCGGTATCTTTTATGCCAGCAACACGTTTTAATTTCGATTCGATTAAATCGCCTAACGTACTGAAAATACTAACAATAGCAGCAATAACAATCCAAATATAAAGTGTTGAGGCCATAATGTAATAATTTGCTAAAATAATGCCACCAATAATAGTAAACACTAAACCTCCAGCAAAACCTTCAATAGTTTTTTTAGGAGAAACACTTGGGAATAGTTTGTTCTTTCCAAAGTTTTTTCCAACTAAATAAGCAAAAGTGTCGTTAGTCCAAATTAAAATTATAATAGAAATTAAAATTTTTGGATTGTAGCCTTTAACTCCCATTGCCACATAATTTGCTATAATGAATGGAAGGATTACGTAACCAAAGAGCAAAAAGTATTTGGTGTAAATTTTAAAGTGAGTTTTATTGGCATTAAATAAATACAACAATAATTTTATAGATGTAACAATCGAAATAGCTGTTAAAGCTGTATTTAAGTTTAAGTCTGAATTCTTATTCCATAAGTAATAATAAGAACCTGCTGCAATTGGAATACTTATATAGAAATTTAAGCCACACATTTTACAGAATTCGTAAACTCCAATCACTAAAAATGCACCAAAAAGAATAGCTAAACCCTCTCTAGAATAAGAAATACAGCCTAATAGTAATGCAACATAAACGGCTCCAGATAATGCTCTTTTTAGCGTTTCATTCATTATAAATCCTCTAAAAGAAGTAAATAAAGATTTTTATGGCAACTTCCGTAGTGAAGAAAATCTTGTTCTTTTACTTCTTCAAAATATTTTATGGTGGTAATATTAGAAGGGTAATTTTTTTCATGAGTGCTTTTAATTCGCCTCAATCCATCACTTTTGCTATTTACTATCTGACTTGTTGTTGCAAAAACAATCATGTTTGTCGGAAGTTCGTTAGGTTTAAAGTGTTTGAATTGGTTAGAAGAGAATAAAATAGAACCCTCATCAGCAATTAAATTTTCGCAAGAAGAAAGAAAAAATACTGGAGTTGATGAATTATCGTGAGTTAATTTATTGTCGTTTAATAAATAAAGTAATCGGTTGTCAAAACATTGTGCGTTACATTCAAACCAATCGTTTTCTGCTAATATATTTTCAAAATTCTCTGCAATTTCATCTAAATTCTCACAATATATAAATTTACCTCCATTTCCTTTGAAATTGAAAGTAAATTGTTCGTCTATTGGCAATGTAGTATCTGGTGAATATGGACTCTTGACTTCTTGCTTTTTGTCATTGTCTTCTTCTTCTGATGATGTGCCAAAAAATTTTCTAAAAAGACTCATGTATCTTTAGTCGTTTTTTATTGTGTGAAAATCAAAGATAAAAAAAATCTTAGTTCTTTGCATGCAGAACTAAGATTTTTATTAATATAATTTTGTTGATAAGTTACTTATTCAGAAACCGTGTTTTCGGTTGTGTTTTCAGTAGTTATAGCAACTTCTTTATCAAAAGGTCTTTTCCCAAAAATGGTTTCTAAATCATCTTTGAAAATAACTTCTTTTTCAATCAGAATATCAGCTAATTGCGTTAATTTTTCTTTATTTGTTTCTAACAGATGAATCGCTCTTTCGTACTGTTCTTCTATTAATTTTGAAATTTCAGTATCGATAACTTTTGCCGTTTCTTCTGAATATGGTTTTGAAAAATTATAGTCAGATTGTCCTGTTGAATCGTAATAAGTGATGTTTCCAAGCTTGTCATTCAATCCATAAATGGTTACCATAGCTCTTGCTTGACGCGTAACTTTCTCTAAATCGCTCAACGCTCCAGTTGAGATTTTATTGAAAATTACTTTTTCAGCAGCACGACCTCCCATAGTAGCACACATTTCGTCTAGCATTTGGTCAGGACGAACAATCAGTCTTTCTTCTGGTAAATACCAAGCGGCACCTAAACTTTGTCCACGAGGAACAATTGTTACTTTTACCAGTGGAGCTGCGTGTTCTAACATCCAACTCACTGTTGCGTGTCCTGCTTCGTGAATCGCGATAGCTCGTTTTTCTTCTGGAGTTACGATTTTGTTTTTCTTTTCTAAACCACCAACGATTCTATCAACAGCGTCTAAGAAATCTTGTTTGTCAACGGCTTTTTTGTCGTTACGAGCAGCAATTAAAGCAGCTTCGTTACAAACATTAGCAATATCAGCACCTGAGAATCCTGGTGTTTGTTTTGCTAAGAATTCAGTGTCTAATTCTTCAGATTTTTTCAAAGGTTTTAAATGCACTTCAAAAATTTCTTTACGTTCTCTAATGTCTGGTAAGTCTACATAAATTTGTCTGTCAAAACGACCAGCACGCAATAAAGCTTTATCTAAAACATCAGCTCTGTTGGTTGCAGCTAATACGATTACGTTTGAATTAGTTCCAAAACCATCCATCTCAGTTAATAACTGATTCAATGTGTTTTCTCTTTCGTCATTTGCACCTGTCATGTTGTTCTTTCCACGAGCTCTACCTACGGCGTCAATCTCATCGATAAAAATAATGGCTGGTGATTTTTCTTTGGCTTGTTTAAATAAATCTCTCACACGAGAAGCTCCAACTCCCACAAACATCTCCACAAAATCAGAACCTGACAACGAGAAGAAAGGTACTTTTGCTTCACCAGCAACTGCTTTTGCTAATAAGGTTTTACCTGTTCCTGGAGGACCAACTAATAAAGCTCCTTTTGGAATTTTTCCTCCAATAGAAGTATATTTTTCAGGGTTTTTCAAGAATTCTACAATTTCTTGAATTTCTTCTTTAGCTCCTTCTAATCCGGCAACGTTTTCAAATGTTACTCTAGTATCATTTTTTTCGTCAAATAATTTAGCTTTCGATTTCCCGATGCTAAAAATCTGACCTCCGCCACCGCCAGAACCACCTGACATTCTTCGCATCATGAAAATCCATAAACCAATTAATATTACAATTGGTAAAAGCATTGAGATAAGTTCGCCCCACATGCTTTCTGGTTCTTTTTCATATTCTGAAAGTTTACCTTCGTTAGATGCTTTTTGTAAATTTTCTTGAAAGGTTTTTAAATCACCTATTTCAAAGAAATAGTGAGGACCTTTGGTGTTTAATTTGTTTAAAACATCATTCTTAACTTTGTCATGTGTTTTGTCTGTTAAAGCTGTTTTCTTTAAATAAACAGTAGCTTTAGTATTGGTAAACACCACTTTTTCTACCTGATTTTTATCTAAAAATTGGTAGAATTTTGATAATGTTGTAGGCGCAGGATTGCTTAAATCAATTCCTTTCGTAAATAAACTTATCGTAAAAAAAATAGTCAAGACAAGTACAATACTCATCCACGGACTAAACTTAAATCCAGAATTATTATTTTGTGCCATAAAATTTTTTAGTATTTTGATTCAATGGTTGTGATTTTTGCATCACCCCATAAGCTCTCAATTCGGTAGTAGTCGCGAATATGTCTTTGAAAAACGTGTACCACAATGTTAACGTAATCCATTAAAACCCATTCACCATTTTCAGCACCTTCAACGTGCCAAGGTTTATCTTTTAACTCTTTAGAAACGATTTTTTGAATTGAACCTACAATTGCATTTACCTGTGTATTTGAATTTCCATTACAAATTACAAAGTAATCACAAACCGTGTTGTCAATTTCTCTTAAATCAAGAATATCAATATTTTCTCCTTTTACTTCTTCAATCCCTTTGATGATGTTTGCTAATAAATCATCATTATTAATCTGCTTCTTCGCCATTTATTATTTTTCTATTTATGCAAAGGTATCATTTTTTGTGATTATTTTTGAACCTTAACATAAGATTAAATTTTGTTATTATATTATGAGAATAATCAAACTCGATGCCATAGATTCAACTAACCGTTTTTTAAAAGAACTTTCGGCTCAAGAAAGCTGCGAAAATTTCACAGTTGTAAGTACCGAATCGCAAACAGAAGGTAAAGGACAAAGAGGTTCTGGATGGGCTTCTGAAGTAGGTAAGAATCTAACTTTTAGTGTTTTATATAATCAAAGAGTTGAAGGAATTACGAGTCTTTTTACATTAAATATCATCATAGCTTTGAGTATTGTTCAAGCACTAAAAACCGTTAGTAATTTAAATTTTGTCATCAAATGGCCAAACGACATTTTGGCAGAAAATAAAAAAATAGGTGGCATTTTAATCGAAAATACGTTCAAAAATTCAAGCGAAGTACAATCGATAATCGGAATTGGTTTGAATGTAAATCAATCTCAATTCGAAAATTTACCTCAAGCATCTTCTTTATTTTTGTTGGAAAATAAAATTTTTGATAGAGAAATTATGCTAATTTCTATTGTAAATCAGTTGGAATTCAATTTAAAACAATTACCAATTTTAGGAGAAATTCATTATTGGAATGCTTATCATCAAATTTTGTTTAAAAAAAATGTTGTTTCAGCTTTTGAATCGGTTGCAGGAAATCGCTTTGTAGGTAAGATTCAAGAAGTTACGCAAGAAGGAAAATTAGCTGTTTTATTAGAAGATGATTCCATTCAATTTTTTGATGTCAAAGAGGTGAAAATGTTGTACTAAAATGAGAACGTTATAAATTCCTCAAACCTTTGTTAAACTTCGTTAAAAAGTTTTTGTTTTTAAGTACATTTGTGCCAATTAAAAAACGTATTCCTATATATCTCATGGAGAAAAAAATACTATCCCTGTTATCTTCCACGCGCTTAATGGCTGTTTTGTTTATTCTTTTTGCTCTTGCCATGGCAGCCGGAACATTTATTGAAGATGCTTATAATACTGATACTGCAAGAGTTATTGTTTACAATGCCGTTTGGTTTGAAGTTATTATGGTGTTTTTTATCATCAACTTTTTAGGTAACATCAAACGTTATCAATTACATAAAAAAGAAAATTGGGCGACTTTAATTTTACACCTTTCTTTTATTCTAATTATCGTTGGAGCTTTTGTTACGCGTTATATCAGTTATGAAGGAATGATGCCAATCAGAGAAGGCGAATCAGCCAATATGATTTATTCCGATAAACCTTATTTAACGGTTTTAGTGGATGGAAATCACGAAGGACAAATACGTCGTAAGACTTTTGAAAAAGGATTGTATTTAGCACCTGAAGTAAAAGAAGACGGCTTTTTGAATGCTTTTGCGAGTAATCATTTTTCAATGGGAGGTGAGTTTAGTGGAATTCCATTTGAAGTAGAACATCAAGAATTTATTATGAACGCTACCGAAACAGTTGTTCCATCTGAAACTGGACAATTGATGATTAAAATGGTAGAGTCGAGTGGAGGAACACGTCACGAACACTACTTAAAAGAAGGCGAAGTTCAAAATTTACACAACGTACTTTTTGCCTTTAATAAATATACTGAAGGCGCAATAAATATCACTAAAATTGCTGAAGCTTACACGATTCAAACGCCTTTTGAAGGTGATTTTATGCGAATGGCAGATAAATTGCAAGGAAAAGTTGTGAAAGATTCTGTGCAACCTTTAATGTTACGTTCTTTATATAATATTGGTGGAGCTCAATTTGTATTTCCAGAACCAGCAATAAAAGGAGAATTGACTTTCAAATCGAATAATGATTTCAAAGACAAACAAACTGACGATGCTTTGAAAGTTAAAATCAAGACACAGGGAAAAGAAGAAATCTTAACTTTAGTTGGTTCAAGAGGAAAGCAAGGAGTTCCGCAAAGTGTTAAAATTGGTGATTTAGAATTTACACTTTTCTTCGGAAGTAAAATTTACAATACACCTTTTTCTGTGAAATTAGACGATTTTATCGCTGATAAATATCCAGGAACAGAAAATAGTTATTCGGCTTTCAAAAGTAAAATCGAAGTTATTGATACTGAACAAAAGAAAACCTTCAAAGACAGTGTTTTCATGAATCATATCTTAGATTACAGAGGATTTAGATTTTTCCAAGCGGGATTTGATCCAGACGAAAAAGGAACTAATCTTTCTGTAAGTCACGATTTCTGGGGAACTTGGATTACTTATATTGGTTACTTTTTATTGTATTTTGGTTTGATGGCAATATTATTCACAAAAAGTAGTCGTTTTGCAAGTTTGAAAGAAAAATTAGAAAAAGTAAAAAAGAAAAAAGCTGGTTTATTGAGCATATTTTTGATTTTATTTTCTACTCTAACTTTTGCGCAACAGCATAATCACCAACCGAGTAAAGAAGAAATTCTAAAATTATTAAAAGAACATGAAATTTCGAAAGAGCATGCTAGCGAATTTGGAAAAGTAGTAATTCAAGATAACGGGCGAATGAAGCCTATCAATACGTTTTCATCGGAATTACTTCGTAAAGTATCAAAGAGTGATACCTATGAAGGCATGAATTCTGATCAAGCGTTTTTATCGATGACGCAATATCCTCAGTATTGGTATTCGTTGCCAATCATCTATTTAAAAAGAGGAAATGATAGTATACGTAAATTAATTGGAGTTGAAAAAGAAGCGAAATATGCACCATTAATCTCTTTTTTCGATGAAACAGGAAATTACAAATTAGCTAAATTTTTAGAAACGGCTTACAAAGAACCAGTTCCAAATCAATTTCAAAAAGATTTTATAGAAGCAGATAAGAAAGTAAACCTTTTATATTCAGCTTTAAGCGGACAAATTTTAAAAGTGTTTCCTGTTCCAGGAGATAAATCGAACAAATGGGTTTCGTTTTTGGAAGTCAACCAACCAACAGGAACCGCTTTGGATTCCATCAAAAATGTAATGCCGTTTTATTTGAATGCACTGGAAAAAGCATCGAAAAGTAATAATTATGAATTACCAAACAGTCTTTTAAAAGGATTAAACGAATATCAAAAGAAATATGGTTCTGCCGTAATGCTTTCAGAAAGCAAAATCAGTTCTGAAATTACGTACAATAAATATGATATCTTCAAAAGATTATATTATATGTACATGTTGGCTGGAGTTTTAATGTTGGCTTTCTGTATTGTTCAAATTTTCAAAAATTCAAAGGCCATTCGAACCATTATCAATGTTTTTCATGGATTGATTGGTTTGTTTTTCATATTGCATTTAGCAGGATTAATTGTTAGATGGTACATTTCAGGTCACGCGCCTTGGAGTGATGCGTATGAAAGTATGATTTATGTAGCTTGGGCAACAATGTTCTTTGGTTTAGCTTTCGGAAAAGATTCTAAACTTACAGTAGCTTCAACTGCTTTTGTAACTTCAATGATTTTGATGATTGCACATTGGAATTGGATGGATCCTTCAATTGGAAACTTACAACCGGTTTTAAATTCGTATTGGTTAATGATTCACGTTGCTGTAATCGTAGCGAGTTACGGACCATTTACTTTAGCGATGGTTTTAGGTTTAGTTTCATTATTCTTGATGATTTTCACAAACGAAAAAAACAAAGAAAGAATGAAATTAAGCATTGACGAAATCACATACATTAACGAAATGGCATTAACCGTAGGTTTGGTTATGTTAACTATCGGAAACTTCCTTGGCGGACAATGGGCTAACGAAAGTTGGGGACGCTATTGGGGTTGGGACCCAAAAGAAACTTGGGCGTTAATCAGTATTATGGTGTATGCATTTGTAATTCACGCACGTTTTGTGCCAGCATTAAGAGGAAGATGGATTTATAATGTAATGAGTGTTTTAGCTTTCGCTTCTATTTTAATGACGTATTTTGGTGTGAATTTCCACTTGAGCGGTTTACACAGTTACGCTTCTGGAGAGAAACAAAACGTAACCTATTACTTTGTAATTTTAGCAATTGTCTTAGTAATATCCGTAATAGCTTACTTTCCGTATAAGAAATATTATAAAAAATAAGAATTTGGTCGCTAATAAGCGGCCATTTTTTTTAAGAAATGTTTATCAAAAATTGCGTTTTAAAATCCTAAATTTGAAATAAAAAAAGAGATGAAGAAATTAGTAACCTTGTTTTCAGTAGCAGCATTGCTTTTTAGTTGTCAAAATCAGGCACAAAAAAAGCAAACAACTACGGCAGCAGCAACCACAACACCTATGGCAAAAGAAACGATTTATCAATTCAAAGTAGAAGATTTAAGTGGAGATACTTTTGATTTTTCAACCTTAAAAGGAAAGAAAATTTTAGTAGTTAACACCGCTTCTGAATGTGGTTTAACACCGCAATACGAACAATTACAAGCCATTTACGAGAAATACAAAGACAAAAACTTTGTAATTGTAGGTTTTCCAGCAAACAATTTTGGAGCGCAAGAGCCAGGGAGTAATCAACAAATAGCTACATTTTGTCAAAAAAACTATGGAGTTTCGTTTCCTATGATGGCTAAAATTTCGGTAAAAGGTGGAGATATGCATCCAATATACCAATTTTTAACACAAAAAGCTAAAAATGGATTAGAAGATAACGAAGTACAATGGAACTTCCAAAAATACCTAATCAATGAAAACGGTGAATTAGCAAAAGTAGTGTCTCCAAGAACGTTGCCAACCGATGCTGAAATCGTTAATTGGATTGAAGGGAAATAATTTAGTATTCAGTGTTCAGTCGCAGTGTTCAGTATTTGTTGACTGCGACTGAGAACTGCGACTAATTTTAAAGCATTTTCTGCACAAAAACAGAATGTAACCATCGGTTAAATTT
>NZ_JAKLJH010000084.1 GCF_023151265.1 Flavobacterium sp. | reverse complement strand
GTAGCATTAAAAGCAGCTCCAGTATATTCTACTCTTAAATAGCGAATAACACCTGAACTATCGTTATTTTCAGTACCACCATACGTTAAATCTCCAACTTCTGACGTTGCAGTTTGACCAGTAGATCCACCTTTGTTAGTGTTTGCTCTTCCGCAAATTACTAATCCACCCCAATCTCCAGTTGCTTTAACAGCGTTTCCACTTGTCATAATAACAGGATTTGTAGAAGTTCCATTTACATAAAGTAATCCGTCTTGTGCAATTGCAATGTATGATGCAGTTCCACCAGTAGCTTCAATTCTTGTTCCAGCAGGGATAGTTAGAGTTGCTCCACCTCTTACAATAAAAGATCCAGTTAAGTTGTAAACTTGTGTTGCGTCTAAAGTAGCAGATTGCCCGCTTAGTAATTCGCCTTTAAAATCAGCAGGATTAATAGTTACTGTATTGTTGTTGTTTCCATCTGAATCTTCATCTCTAGAGCAAGATGTGAAAGTTAAAACAGCTATAGCTAAAGCTGATAATAATAAATTTTTCATTTTTTGTGTTATTTAATTTGTTGTTACAAAACTATAATTGAATTGTTTTTAAGTGTTTACCCTAATGTTATTAGTTTATTAAAAAAGAAGGCAGATTTTGAAAAAAATCTGCCTAAATATTTATTTATTGTTAACTAATTGTTTAGAATGAATATTTCATAGAAATACTAAAGTTTCTTCCTTTTTTGTAAGAGTCAACTACAACATTTTGAATGTCTTGCGTTCTTTCGATTGTTGGATCAGTTAAATTTTTGGCACTAAATCCAAATCCGATATTTTTACTAACGTTGTATTTTAGAATAAAATCTAAAGTAATTACTTCGCTATCTACTAAATCTCCTTTACCCGTTACTCCAAGAGCGTAAATTCTATCAGAAAAATAACCTCCAGCTAAAGTTGCGGTTAACGATTTGTCGTTTTTAAACTCTTTATTAAAACTAATGTCAGAGTTAACTAATAAATCAGAAGCGCCTGTTAATCTTGAATCTTGATTTGTAAAAGCAACACTTATTCCTGGATTTTCGTTAATTACTTTTTCAGTATCTAAATCTTGATTGGTAAATAAGTAGGAAACATTTAATCCAAATCCTAAGTTAGTTTTTTCTCCGGTAGTATTGTTTTCACGAGAAATTATGTTTTTTCTCCATTCACCTTCAATACCTAATCCAATAGCTTTTTCTCCTGAATTTACCCATGAAATATCGTTTGTTGCTGAAGCTACAGTAACTTGATTAATTGGGTTTTGTATGTATTTTCCAAATCCAGTAAATGATATTACTTCTCCATTTTTAGGGAACATTTCCCATTTTAGATCAAAGTTGTAATCGGTTGAATTGTATAAGTTTTCGTTTCCAAAGTAACTTTGTCCTACTTCTTCAAATAAGAAAGGAGCTCTTTCTTTAAATTGAGGTAGAGTATAGGTTTTACTAGCTGCTAATTTAATATTTTGCTTTTCATTAATTTCATATTTTGCTGTTAATGAAGGCAAATATTCCATAGTATCAGTTAATTTTTTTCCTGTTTTTAATGAAGTGCTATAAAAAATATCTTGAATAATATATTCAGAACGGAAACCTGCAATTACAAATAATTTTGGAGTAAACTGATACTCAATTGCTCCAAAACCAGCAGATATAATTTGTTGTCCGTTATAATTTTGAGGATCTAATGCATTTGGACTACTTAGACCACCTCTAAATGTTACAATATTGTAATATCCTAAATCAATTCCGTTTTGATTAAAGAAACCATCAATATTGTTTAAATCAATAATTGGTAGGGTAACATTTGGTGGTAAAATATCAAAATTAAATTGCGTTGCGTCAAAATTAATTTCTTTGTAACGTGCGCTGTAACCTGCAATAAATTTACCTTTATATTTGTCATCTGCTGTTTTACCAAATTTGTATGATAAAGTAAAGTTACCTGCAACTTCATCATCTGTCATTTCTTGAAAATATCTATGATTATCAGATTTATTTAAATCAGATACGATCAAAGGAGATGATGGATTGTTATTGTCTAACGCAACAAAAGTGTTTTGCATTCTATCTGGAATTACATTTGTCATCATATTGTATGAAATTCCCCAATCAAAATTTATACGATTGCCTAGTGTATGATTTCCTAATAATTGATTGATCAGTAAAGAAGTTCTGTCAAAAGTTGAACGTGATACATATCCATTTCCAGGGGCGTCAAAAGCATCAATTATACCTGTAAACTCTTCATGTTTTTGTGATGTAGAGTTGATATACATTGAGTTCCATTTGATATTATGATTACTGTTAATTTTATAATTTATATTAGCCATAGCATTTGAACTTGTTTGATATTCGTATGCTTTTCTGAATAAATCTTTAACCGCAATTCCTTGTGTATTTACACTTCCTCTTCTTGCGCCTTCTTTGTAATTATAACTATTATCAAAAGAAGCATTTAAAAAGAAACTTAATTTTCCATTTGAACCTACTGAATAAGAATCGCCCCCTCTTAAATAAAACGAGCTTCCAATTGGAGTTGCTGCTTGTTTATCCCAACTTGTCGTAAAATTGTATCCATTTAAAGGATTGTTAGGGATTGATTCATTACTAAATCCATGAAAATTTGGACCATCTTGTAAGTAAAATTTGTTTTGAGAAATTGCATTTGAGTTTGCATTAATTCCACTTCCTACTTCAATCATTCCGCTTCCTTTGTATGTTTTAGAAACAATATCAACGTTTGCTCCTGCAAAATCTCCATAATTTTTAAAATTATATGTTTTGTCAATTCCAATGTATTCTACAATATCGGTAGAGAAAACATCTAAAGACATATTTTTTGTTGAAGGGTTATTTGATGGTAACGGTAATCCATTCATTGTAGTAGAATTGTATCGATCGCCTAAACCTCTAACAAAAATGTCGCTTGAACCCTCTTGTTTAGAAATACCCGATGTTTTTGCAACTGCTGCGGCTACATCTCCAATTCCTTTTTTAGAAATTTCTTCCGCTCCAATACTCTGTTTAATTTCGACTGCTTTTTGTTGTTCTTGTAACAAAGCACTTTCTTTTTCTTTAGAGACTACTTGGATAATTTCAATATCTGCTAATTGAACCCCACTTGCTTCAAGAGTATGGTTAATTACTTTTTTCTCATTCGCTTTAATGGTAAATGGAATTTCTTTAGTTTCATAACCTAAATATCCTATAACTATAGTGTAGTTGCCAGGTTTTAGAGAAATCGAATATTTTCCATTCTCATCTGTAGAAGTTCCTTGTTTTGTTCCTTTAATTACTATGTTAGCAAAAGGTAAAGGTTCGTTGTTAAATTCTTTATCTAAAATAGTTCCGGTAACAGTTCCATTTTGAGCAAACATTGCTACTGAAAAGAATAATGATAATAATAAATAACGTAGTTTCATTTTGTGTTGTTAAATTTTGGTGCAAAGGAACTGCTGAAGTGTTATAGTAAAGTTACTTGCCTGTTATGAATTGGTTGCGAATGCGTTACCGAATTGTTAATAGATTAAATAATTGTAAACTCCTTTGAACATTTTATTTTATCTTTACCTTTACAAACCAAAACATAACAAATTTTGTAATGAAGAAAAAAGACATTAAGATCTTATTGGTTGATGATGAGCAAGATATCTTAGAAATTGTAGGATACAATCTTTCTCAAGAAGGCTATCAAATTATAACAGCTTCTAATGGAAAAGAAGCTATCGCGAAAGCAAAAAAAGAACATCCTCAATTAATTATTATGGATGTAATGATGCCTGAAATGGACGGAATGGAAGCTTGTGAAAACATCAGAAAAATTCCAGAACTTCAAGATACAATTATTACTTTTTTAACCGCTCGTTCCGAAGATTATTCGCAAGTAGCAGGTTTTGACGCTGGAGCTGATGATTATATTGCAAAACCAATCAAACCAAAAGTTTTGGTTAGTAAAGTGCAAGCATTATTAAGAAGGTTAAAAGGTGTTGAAGGCGTTTCGTCAACTACAACTTTAACAGTAGGTAATATCGAAATCAACAGAGAAGAATACAAAATCATTAAAGATGGCGAAGAAATTATCTTGCCTCGTAAAGAATTTGAATTGTTCTATTTGTTAGCTACAAAACCAGGAAAAGTGTTTACTCGCGAAGAAATCTTAGACAAAGTTTGGGGTAACGAAGTAGTAGTGGGTGGAAGAACTATCGATGTTCACATTAGAAAATTAAGAGAAAAAATTGGAGATAGTTTCTTTAAAACCATTAAAGGAGTTGGTTATAAAATCGAATTTTAATGCAATTAAAATTTAAAAAATCTTATAAGTTCGCTTTAAAGTCATCGTTATACGTAACCTTGTTCTTTTTAGCGACTATTTTTTTATATCATTATTTTGTTCAGTCATTAAATTTAATGTTTGTTTTTGCTTTTTCGCTAATTTTTTATGCGGCGACATTCTTTTTAATTCAATTTAGAGTGGAGCATTTTATTTACAAGCGCGTTAAGAAAATCTATGACGACGTTTCGCTTTTAGAAACGACTTCTTACATAAATCAACCCGTAACTACCGATATGGCAACGTTGACGAAAGAAGTAAAAAAATTCGCCCGAGATAAAAAACTAGAAATTGAAACCTTAAAAATTAGAGAAGAATACCGAAAAGAATTCTTAGGAAACGTTTCGCACGAACTAAAAACGCCTCTTTTTACAATTCAAGGTTATTTGCTTACGCTTCTTGATGGTGCGATGGAAGATAAAAATATCCGAACAAAATATTTAGAACGTGCCGAAAAAGGTGTAGAACGCTTGATTTATATCGTGAAAGATTTGGATATGATTACCAAATTAGAAGTAGGCGAAATCAATCTAGATGTAACTCGTTTTAACATTGTTGAGGTGATTCAAAATGTATTTGATTTGTTTGAAATGAAAGCAGCAAACAAAAACATTACCTTGACTTTCGATATGAAATACGCCAAACCTATTTGGGTAATGGCGGATCAAGAGAAAATCCAACAAGTAGTTACGAATTTGGTAGTGAATTCCATCAAATACGGAAAAAAAGGAGGAACTACTGAAGTTGGAATAGAAGATTTAACCAAAAATAAAGTCATCGTAAGAATTACCGATAACGGTGAAGGTATCGAAAAACAAAACATTCCACGTTTATTCGAACGTTTTTACCGAGTAGATAAAAGTGGTGCAAGAAGCGAAGGCGGTTCTGGTCTAGGATTAGCAATCGTGAAGCACATTATCGAAGGTCACGATGAAAAAATCTATGTTGAAAGTCAAATCGGTGTAGGCTCAGAATTTTCATTCACTTTGGAAAAGACGAAATAATTCGTTCCAATTCGGGTCAACCGAAAAATCCTTAAATCCTTTATAAAAGTGTATTTTCTCCAATTTGGAAGCTTTGAATTTCTCTTGCTTGCAACTTGGCGCCACAATTTCTGACTTAAATTTTCTAGCCAAATATTCTTGTTCGTATTGACCTGGTGTTGGAATAAAAAACGCTTTTTTCTCTAATTTAGCCAAATCCATAACCGTGGTATAACCAGAACGACAAACCACAAATTCACTCTCATTAAAAGCAGTACTTAACTCCTCTGAGTTCATGAAATTGTAATAGGTAATCGAATTTACTTTCTCCATTTGTTGTTGCGATTCCACGATTCCTTTTACGAAAAGAATTTCCTTTGAACTATTTTCTAATTCTTTAGTAAGCTTCTTTTCCAATAAGGTTCGTTGTGGTTCTGGTCCCGATAATAGAACCATAATATCGTACTTAATTGGTAATGATTTTTTTTCAATGCGACTTAAAGGTCCAATGTAAGCTATGCTGTTCATCATCTTTTCAGGATGACCTAATTTTCCCGACAAATTTTCTACACTAGAAACATCAGGAACCCAACAAGCATCAAACTTGGAAATGTAACGCGAATGCAATTTGGTTGTCAACCAAGACGTATTTCCAGAAAGTACATTTAATTGATGTGTAATAAAAACCGAAGGCACTTTTGAAGAATAAACGCCCAATCGATTATCGCTAATAACGCCATCAATTTCATAATTTTCGATAATCTTATTGATTTTTGATTTCTCTTTTTTGATCGCCAACATCATTTTTGGCATTTGAAGTGCTAATTTCCATTTGAAGTTTTTGCCTTTTTCTGAGTATTGAATGTTATAAGCAGGTAATTCAATACTCAAAAGATTTGGAAATTCTTTTTTTAATAAAGCTAAAGCTACTCCGTCAGAAGCAATAATGGGTTCAAAACCATTTTCTTCCAATGCTTTTATAATAGGAATACATCTTGTGGCATGTCCTAAACCCCAGTTTAATGGCGCTATGAGTATTTTTTTCTTCATTACTTTTTCAAAACCGCAATAAATTGTTCGGCTAATTTATTTTCATCTTCAAAATTATACTCATTTTCCTCCGAACTAAAATTTCTATCGTGTTGGTATAATTTCCACTTTTTGTTGTTGTATTCTAAAGCGGTCAAATTTTCTACCCAATCGCCCGAATTCAAATAGAAAACTTCTCCTTTTTCATTTTCCATAAACTCAATTTTGGGCTCGTGAATATGTCCGCAAATTACATAATCGTAGTCGTTTTCTATCGCCAATTCCACACAAACATTTTCAAAGTTAGTGATAAATTTAACAGCAGATTTTACATTGTTTTTAATTTTCTTCGAAAGCGAATACGGTTCTTTGTTAAATCGGGCTAAAACCCAATTGATAAATCTATTGATTAAAATGAGCATATCGTAACCCCAACCGCCTAATTTTGCTAACCATTTGGCTTGAGTAATCGAAGCGTCAAAAACATCACCGTGAAAAATCCAAGCTCTTTTATGATCTAATTCTAACACGAGTTTATCAATTAAACTGATGTTTCCCATGTGTAAATCGGTAAACTTTCTGAGAAATTCATCATGATTTCCGGTAATGTAGTACACTTTTGTGCCTTTGGTACTCATAGAAATAATTTTCTTAATTACTTCTAAGTGTTTCGATGGGAAATAGGATTTTCTAAATTGCCAAATATCGATAATATCGCCATTCAGCACTAAAATTTTAGGTTTTATCGAAGATAAATAATCCAATAATTCTTTTGCATGGCAACCATACGTTCCAAGATGAACATCGGAAATAACAGCCACTTCAACTTTACGTTTTTTCATATGTGTGGATTATATTTTTTAGCGGTCACATATGGAATCGCTTTTTTTTCGTCGGTGTTGCTTGCGCAACTTTTTATTAATTGCGATTTCAAAATAAAAGTTTTATGCAAAAAACGAAAACTTATCTAATGTTAAGGTTATTGAAACATTATTAAAAGTTTATTTGTGTTGCTAATTATTTGCTTAATTTTGCCCAAAATAAATTAGAAGTGGGAAGTAAAAATAAATTAAAAAGATTCAGCGAGAACGAAACGTTTACTAATGTTTTTCAACCAACAAGAGAAGAAGTTGTTGGGAATGAATTTCCGTTAAGAGGTAAATGGAATAGTGAATTCTTTAAAAATGATAATCCAATTGTGTTAGAATTAGGTTGTGGAAAAGGCGAATATTCTGTTGGTTTAGCCGAAAGATTTCCAAATAAAAACTTTATTGGTATTGATATCAAAGGAGCAAGATTTTGGCGTGGAGCAAAAACTGCTGTTGAAACAGGTATGAATAACGTAGCTTTTGTAAGAACGCAAATCGAGTTAATCAATCATATTTTTGCTGAAAACGAAGTTTCTGAAATTTGGATTACTTTCCCAGATCCACAAATCAAATACAAAAGAACGAAGCACAGAATGACGAATGCTGAGTTTTTAGAGCGCTATAAAAAAATCCTAAAACCAAGCGGATTGATGCATTTAAAAACCGATTCAGAGTTTATGCACGGTTATACATTAGGCTTGTTACATGGTTTAGGTCATGAAGTTATTTATGCGAACCATAATATTTATAAAAACGAAGGAGCGCCAGCAGAAGTGACTGGAATTCAAACGTTTTACGAAAGTCAATATTTAGAAGTTAACAAACCTATTACCTATATTAAGTTCCGAATTAAGTAATCTTTGTTACATTCATTTCAATATTCTTCCTTACTTTTGATAAAAATCAATTTATGACGTTTGTTTTAGCCATTTTTCTAGGTTTGATAATTTCCATTGGCGGTATCATTATTCCGGGTATGTTGAATATGACAATTGCCAAAATCAGTGTAAAGGAAAGTCAAAAACAAGCCTTGAATTTTGCTTTAGGAGCGGTTGTAGTGGTTTTTATCCAAAGTTTTTTAGGAACTTATTTTGCAAAATTCTTAGATGCTAATCCAGTTTTTAGTGAAGGATTGAAAAAAATTGGCACTGTAATCTTTATTATATTGACAATTGCTTTTACTATTATGGGTTTGAAAGCTAAAAAGCAAAAAGAAATCAAAGTTGAGATTGAAGCAAAAAGAAATCGTTTTTTTTACGGAATGGCAATGTCTGCTTTTAATATGTTTGCCATTCCTTGGTACGCCATTACAAGTTTAATGATGGCTTCAAAAGATTTGTTTCAGTATGATATGATTTCTATTGTATTGTTTTCAATATCGGCAGCTTTAGGAACTTATTTTGTGTTTTACTTATATGCTAAATTTTTCAAGCTAATTGAACACAAACTTGCTTTTATAGTTCAAAATATCAATTTCTTAATTGCGGCATTAACCGGAATTGTAGCAGTTTCTTCCTTATATAAGATGTTTTTTTAATATTTGAAGAAGGCAACGTCAAATAACGACAACTTTTTTGAACGTGTTTACGACATTGTTCGCCAAATTCCAGAAGGGAAAGTAACTTCTTATGGTGCCATTGCAAAAGCACTTGGCGCAGCACGATCTGCTCGAATGGTAGGTTGGGCAATGAATGCATCTCATAACTTAGAAGATGTTCCTGCGCATCGAGTTGTTAATAGAAAAGGACTACTTTCTGGCAAGCATCATTTTGATGGAACTAATTTAATGCAACAACTTTTAGAAAATGAAGGAATTCAAGTTATCGACAATCAAATTATTGATTTCGAAAAACATTTTTGGGAACCTAAGTTTTAATTTTTATTCTTATTTTTCGAAAACGTTTGAGTTTTCATTTCTATTAATTTACTTCATTCTTTTTGTAACAAACGTGACAAATGTCATGTAAAACGTTTTTTTTTCGGCTGAAATTTGTACTATAATTTAAAACACAGTACAAATGAACACTTTAAAAATAAACTTCAAAAAATGGTTTTTACTGTTAATAATTGTAGCGCCAATCTATAATGTTTTTGCACAAGAATCCAAAGTGGTTTTAGCCGAAAGCAAATTAAAAGTTCTAGGAACTTCTAATCTTCACGATTGGGAAATTGATGCTAAAGCAATGAGCGGAAAATCAACAATGACAATTGATGTAGGTAATTTAAAAGCTATAAAAAATTTGGATTTTGCTGTAGAAGTAGAGCAATTAAAAAGCGGTAAAAACGGAATGGATAATAACACATTCAAAGCTTTAAATAGTAAGACTTACAAAACCATTAATTACAAATTAGTAAGTGTTGCAAAAATTACAGAAACTTCAGCGGGTAATTTCTCAGTAGAAACTCAAGGTGATTTAAGCATTTCTGGAGTTACAAAAAGAATCAATCAAACTTTTACAGTTAAAGTTATAGGGAAAAAAGCAATTTTTTCTGGAAAAACTAAAATCGACATGACTGTTTACGGAGTAAAACCTCCAACGGCTTTAATGGGAACTATTAAAACAGGTAAAGACGTAACGGTTGATTTCAAAGTTACTTACAATTAATACAAACAAGAACTTATAACTAAAACACACATATTAAATTTTAAAAATCATGAGAACATTTATTAAATTTTCGTTAGTAATTGCAGCCTTAGGCTTAAGTACAGGTATACAGGCTCAGAATAGAGATTTGGATAATTACAGACAACCTGATAAAAGAGGAATTAATGTTTTTGAAAGTCCAAAAGATACAGCTTCCACTTTTGATGGAATAAAAGTGAGAGTTGGTGGTGCTTCAACATTACAATATCAAGCTTTAGATCATGAAAACGCAACAGGAGCAACAGCTTTAATTCCAATTGGAAACAACTTTAATTTAGCTACTGCCAACTTAGATTTAGACGTAGCTTTAGCAAAAGGGGTTAGAATGCATTTAAGAACATATTTGTCTTCTCGTCACCACCCAGAACCTTATGTAAAAGGAGGGTATTTCCAAATTGATAATTTAGACTTCATCAAAGAAGGTTTATTAGCTGAAACAATGAAATACGTTACTATCAACATAGGACATATGGAAAATAACTATGGTGATGCACACTTTAGACGTTCAGATAATGCACAAGCTATATATAACCCATTCGTAGGAAACTACATTATGGATGCATTTACAACAGAAGTTGGAGCAGAAGTTTACTTTAGAAAAAATGGTTTTATTTCTATGATTGGAGCTACTAATGGTAAATTAAATCAAGGAGCTAACGCGCCAAGCGCTACAAGTCCATCAGTTATGGCTAAATTAGGATATGACAAACAATTTAATACAGATTTAAGATTTAGAATTACTGGTTCTATCTACAATTCAGCTTATTCTGCAAGAACTTATTTATATGGTGGTGATAGAGCAGGTTCAAGATATTACTTCGTAATGGAGCCTACAACAGCTACTTCATCTGCTAATTATTCTTCTGGATTAGTTAATCCTGGCTTAACAAACAAGTTAACTGCAATTATGATTAATCCATTTGTAAAATACAAAGGTTTTGAATTCTTTGGATTGTTTGAAACCGTATCAGGTAGAAAATTTGCTGAAACAGATAGAAGAAACTTCACTCAATTAGGAGTAGATTTATTATACCGTTTCGGTAAAAATGAAAACTTATACGTAGCGGGTCGTTATAATTCAGTTTCTGGAGAATTAGATGCAACACAAGACATCGATGTACAAAGAATTTCTTTAGGTGCTGGTTGGTTCATGACAAAAAACATCTTAGCTAAAGTAGAATATGTTAATCAAACTTACGATGGATATACAGCTGGAAGCATCATGGATGGAGGTAAATTCAGTGGATTTGTTGCAGAAGCAGTAATTAGTTTCTAAAAAAGTAAATTTAAAAGCGAAGAGTTAAAAGGCTTTTCGCTTTTACTTTAAGGTTATGAAAACAATAGGCATTATATCAGTTATTATTCTTTTGAGTTTTGGATTTTCTAAAAATGTAACCAATGTTAAAATCACGAATAAAAGTGAGGTTTCAATAAAAGGAAAATCTAATGTCAATAGTTTCGAATGTAAATATAATTCTGATTTTATTGAGAATGATTTGCAAGTTTCGATAGCTAGAACCAATAATAAAATTTTGTTAGAAGGTGCAAAACTTTCTATAAAAAGTACAGGTTTTGATTGCGCTCACAAAATGATAACCAAAGATTTTAAAACCATTCTAAAAGCCGAAGATTATCCGCATATTGTAATTAATGTTAAAGAAATTAATACTATTAAAGAAAATATAACCGCAAAATTAAACG
>NZ_JAKLJH010000083.1 GCF_023151265.1 Flavobacterium sp. | reverse complement strand
AGTATTGGTGGCGACCAAGATTTAGCAGGTGGAAATGCGAAAAAAGCCAACCGATTTAAACCAGTTGTAATTTATTTAGGACCATTCAAATTGGAAAAAGGGCAAACCAAATCGCATACGATTACTTTACCAAATTACGTTGGTTCGGTACGAACAATGGTTGTTGCTGGAGATGCTAAAACAAGTGCTTACGGAAGTGTAGAAAAAACTTCTTTTGTGAGAAAACCTGTTATGGTTTTAGCTTCGGTACCAAGAAAAATTTCTCCAAACGAAAGAATAATGTTGCCTGTAACTGTTTTCGCAATGGAAAGCCAAGTGAAAAACGTTAATGTGCAATTAAAAACAAATAACGGAGTACGAATTATTGGAAACGCAACTCAAAATGTAAGTTTCAGTTCACCAGATGAAAAAGTAGTCTACTTTAATTTAGAAGTTGGAAGCGCAACAGGAATTGGAAAAATAGAAGTCGTTGCGACATCAGGAAAAGAAAAATCGACCTATGCTGTGGAAGTTGATATTAAGAATCCGAATCCAGTTACGAATGATTATGTAGACATGGTAATTCCGGTAAACGGTTCCAAAACAATCAATTGGAAAACATTTGGAGTAGCAGGAAGTAATAAAGCAAGATTAGAAGTTTCGTCTTTCCCAACCATCAATTTCAATGGACGATTGAGTTATTTGATTCAGTATCCGCATGGTTGTGTGGAGCAAACGACTTCGGCAGTATTTCCACAATTGTATTTGGCGGATATTATGGATATTGATGCCAATAAAAAAGCGGAAATTCAACGAAATATTAATGCTGGAATTCAAAAATTAGGCAATTTCCAACTATCAAATGGTGGATTAAGTTATTGGCAAGGGAATAATTATGTGGATGATTGGGCAACTTCTTATGCAGGACATTTCTTAATTGAAGCAGAGAAAAAAGGTTATGTTTTACCAATCGGATTTAAAAATAAATGGATTTCGTTCCAACAATCCGAAGCTAAAAAATGGCGATTCAATGCACAATATCGCAATGACTTTGCTCAAGCATATCGTTTATATACCTTAGCATTAGCAGGCTCGGCCGATATGGGTTCAATGAACAGACTTAGAGAAACTACTGGAATCTCAAACGAATCGAAATTGCGATTAGCAGCTGCTTATGCTTTAGCTGGTCAAAAGAAAGCCGCATTATTCAGAAGAACGAAATAGAGCGATGGTTTTAGAAACGTACATTTTGGTAGATAACAAAACGAAAGCGTATGAAATGGCAAACAAATTAGCCAAAGATTTATCGTCTAATCGTTATATGAGTACGCAAACTACCGCTTTTGGATTGTATGCGATGTCAAAATTCGCTCTTAAAAATGGTGGAAAAGGTGTGAATATGACATATTCTATAGCTGGAAAATCGGAAACTATTAGCTCTAAAAAAGCATTTGTAGATAGAAATTTAGTAGCGAAATATGGTTCTAATTCGGTGACGATTCAAAATAAAAATAACGGAACGCTTTATGTTCGTGTATTAAATAGTGGAATTTTACCTGTTGGACAAGAAAAAGAAATTCAGAAAAACTTCTCAACGTCGGTAGTTTATAAAGATAGAAAAGGAACTGTTCTGAATTTAAGTTCTGTAAAACAAGGAACGGAAATCGTAGCTCAAGTAACTATTAGAAATCAATCGGATGAAACATTAGAAAATGTAGCACTTTCACAAATTGTTCCTTCTGGATTTGAAATCATGAACTCACGTTATACCGATTTTGGAAGTTACGCCGAAAACAAAGCCGATTACATTGATATTCGCGATGATAGAACACAATTCTATTTCGGAATCAGAGCTGGTGAAACCAAAACGTTTACGATGCTATTGAATGCCACTTATTTAGGAAAATATTATTTCCCTGGAGTGCAATGTGAAGCGATGTACGACAATAATTATTTGGCAAGAACCAAAGGACAATGGGTGCAAATAGTGAAAGAGTAAGTTGGTTTACTCGATTAAAAACTAAAATCAGAAATAATAAAATTAAAACTGCCATAAGCTTACTGCTTGTGGTAGTTTACTATTTTTCACTCCCAAGACAACTTTTCGAGAACAACTATTCCACTGTAATTGAAAGTCAAGATGGACAACTTTTAGGAGCTAAAATCGCTTCTGATGGACAATGGCGTTTTCCAGAAAGTGATAGTGTTCCTCATAAATTTCAGAAATGTATTGTTGCTTTTGAAGACCAACATTTTTATAAGCATTTTGGGTTTAACCCAATTTCCATGTATCATGCTTTTAAACAAAATCAAAAAGCAAATCGAGTCGTTCGTGGCGGAAGTACGCTAACTCAACAAGTAATTCGTTTGCACCGAAAAGGAAAATCGCGTTCCTATTTTGAAAAAGGAATTGAAATGATTCTCGCAACGCGTTTAGAATTTCGCCATTCGAAAGATAAGATTTTGGAATTGTATTGTGCGCATGCGCCTTTTGGAAGCAATGTTGTAGGTTTAGAAATGGCATCTTGGAAATATTTTGGATTGCAACCGCATCAATTATCATGGGCTGAAGCAGCTACTTTAGCAGTTTTACCCAATGCGCCAAGTTTAATTTATCCTGGAAAAAATCAAGAACGATTATTAGCAAAACGCAACAGATTGCTAAAAAAATTGTACACCGATAAAGTCATTGACAAAGCAACTTACGAATTATCATTGCAAGAAAGTTTACCTCAAAAACCTTTTGACGTACCTCAAATTGCGCCTCATTTGGTTCAAAAAGTAGCAAAAGAACATCCGGGAGAAAAAATAAAAACCACCATTCAATTGGATTTGCAAGAGCGTACTAACGAAATTGTGAAGCAATATTATAATTACTATAAACAAAATCAGGTGTATAATATTTCGGTTTTGGTGGTGGATGTCAAAACTCGAAATGTAATCACGTATGTTGGAAACAGTCCAACCGACAAAGAACATCAAAAAGACGTTGATATTATTGAAGCGCCACGAAGTACTGGAAGTATTTTAAAACCGTATTTGTATGCTGCCATGTTGAATGACGGCTATATTTTACCACAAACTTTGGTTCCCGATGTTCCTACCCAGATTTCAGGATATTCACCTCAGAATTTTAATTTAACTTATGATGGTGCTGTTCCTGCGAGTAGAGCTTTGGCGCGTTCGTTGAACATTCCATCGGTTTTGATGTTGCAAGATTATTCAGTGAATCAGTTTTATGAAAAATTACAGCAATTGAAATTGCGAAATGTGAATCGTCAACCTTCAAATTATGGTTTATCATTGATTTTAGGTGGTGCGGAATCGAATTTATGGGATTTGTGTAAAGCGTATGCATACATGTCATCTACGCTAACCTATTTCAATCGAAACGATGCTAAATATCGTAAGAATGAAATGCTAAATTTGAATTATGATGCTAATTTTCAACCTGATTTTGGTACTAGTTCGCGTCAGAAAAACATTTTTGGTGCAGGCGCTATTTGGCAAACCTTTAATGCTATGAAAGAAGTGAACCGACCAGAAGGTGATGAGGCTTGGAAATTCTACGATTCTTCATTAGAAATCGCATGGAAAACAGGAACAAGTTTTGGAAGTAGAGATGCTTGGGCAATTGGTGTTACCAAAGATTACGTTGTGGGAATTTGGGTTGGAAATGCAACTGGAGAAGGAAGACCATTGTTAACCGGAGTTGATAGTGCGGCTCCTATTCTGTTTGATGTATTCAGATTATTGCCAAAATCGAAATGGTTTGAAATGCCGTATAACGATTTAGACCCTGTTGAAGTTTGTGAGCTTTCAGGTTATTTAGCACAAGAACATTGCCCGAAAACAAAACAATGGATTCCAAAAACAGCAAAGAAAACAGACAATTGTCCATATCATAAAATCATTCATTTAGATAAAAATCAGCAATTTAGAGTCAATAGTAATTGCGAAAGCGTTGATGAAATGGTAGCCCAATCTTGGTTTGTTTTGCCTCCGGTTATGGAATGGTATTATAAAAGTAAAAATGTAAACTATCAAAATTTACCACCTTATAGAAGCGATTGTGTTGATGCTTTACAAGATAAACGTATGGATTTTATCTATCCAAAAGCGAATACTAAAATCATACTTACTAAAGATTTTGAAAGCAAACTACAACCTGCCATTATCAAAGTAGCACATTCTAATTCCGATGCAGAGTTATTTTGGTATTTAGACGATAAATATGTAGGGAACACAAAAACCTTCCATGAGAAACCTATTTTTGCTACAACAGGATTTCATGTTATTACTGTAGTAGATGAATTTGGTAATGAAATAAGGCGAAAAGTACAATTTGAAAGTGAATAAAAACAAAAAAACCGCTAATCTTTCGAAAGGCGGTTTTTTATTTTACAGGATACATCCCATATTATTTTACTATAATTTCATTTCCTTCTTTATCGAAGAAATGATATTCTAGATACGTGTAAGCGTCACGAGGTATAATTTTCACCCATTTCTTATGTTCGAAAAACCATTTCGAACGTAAGGATGGAAAACCTTTAGTAAGGTATGCTGCCACAAATGGATGTACGTTAAGCACAACTTTTTTATGGTCTTTTATAATGCGTTCAAGGTCAGACGCTATTTTGTCGATAATTAAAATTGGAGCTTCAATTTCCCCATTTTCATTGTTAGGGTCTTCTTCTCTTGTTTTAATATTAACTTCTGGTCTAACTCTTTGTCTAGTAATTTGAATTAATCCAAACTTACTAGGAGGCAAGATTTTATGCTTGGCCTTATCGTCACTCATTTCTTCTCTTAAGAAATCGTACAATACTTTGCGGTTTTCTGGATTTTGCATATCAATGAAATCCACTACAATAATTCCGCCCATGTCTCTAAGTCGTAACTGACGTGCAATTTCGGCTGCAGCAATCATGTTTACTTCTAGAGCAGTATCTTCTTGGCTAGTTGCTTTTGCTGAACGATTTCCACTATTCACATCAATAACGTGTAAAGCTTCTGTATGTTCAATAATCAAATAAGCACCTTTGCTCATGGAAACTGTTTTTCCAAAAGACGTTTTTATTTGTCGCTCAATATTATATTTTTCAAAAAGAGGCAGTTCTTTAGACTGATAGTGTTTTACGATTGACACTTTATCCGGAGCTATCTCTTGCAAATACTCCTTCGTTTCAAGATACAAATCTTCATCATCAACATGAATCCCTGTGAAGGTATCATTAAATACATCTCGTAAGATAGAAGACGCTTTGTTAAGTTCTCCTAATACTTTTGATGGATGATGAGCCGTTTGTAATCTTCTACACATTGCAGACCAGCGGTCCATAAGTGTTTGTAGATCTTTGTCTAGTTCGGCTACTTTTTTGCCTTCGGCTACTGTTCTCACAATAACACCGAATCCTTTTGGTTTAATGGATTGAACCAATCGTTTTAATCGGTCTTTTTCTTCTCTCGATTCTATTTTTTGCGAAACAGAAACTCGGTCTGAAAAAGGAACTAAAACCACATATCTTCCGGCTAACGAAATCTCAGAACTAATTCTAGGACCTTTAGTCGAAATAGGTTCTTTCACTACCTGAACTAAAACTGATTGATTGGCGCTTAGAATATCAGCTATAGCACCGTCTTTATCAATTTCAGCTTCAAAAGGAAAATTTTTGAGTGAATAATCTTTTAATTTACCTGCGCTTACAAGTTTAATGAATTTCATTAAAGAAGGAAGATTAGGACCTAAATCATGATAATGCAAAAAAGCATCTTTTTCATGACCTAAATTCACAAAAGCGGCATTTAAACCAGCAACAGGTTTACGGATTTTGGCAATAAAAATATCACCAACCGCAAAATTGCTTTGCTTTTCTTCTTCTTTGTGTAATTCTATTAGTTTTCCATCTTTTAATAAGGCAAAATCTACAGCGTCTGAACCAGATCTAATAATTAACTCTTTGTTCATGCAGTACATTTTTATCCATTCGCCAAGGCGAACAGATGGATTAAACATTTTTTACAGGCAGTTGTACCTGGGAATCAATTTAAAATCGATTCATTTCAATGAACTTTTTTCTAAAAAAGAAAAAGTAGTTTTAAACTACTTTTTCTTTTTATGACGGTTTGCTCTCGCTCTTTTCTTACGTTTGTGAGTTGCTACCTTATGTCTTTTTCTTTTTTTACCACTTGGCATAACATGTTGGTGTTTAGATTAATAAATAGTTTTTATACTGTAACTTCTGTTTTTTCTTTAACGCTTTCTACAAACACTTTAGCAGGCTTGAATGCTGGAATGTTGTGTGCAGGAATTTTAATTGTAGTATTTTTAGAAATGTTTCTTCCTGTTTTTTCAGCTCTTGTTTTAATAATAAAACTTCCAAAACCTCTTAAATAAACATTGTCACCAGTTTCTAACGAGTTTTTCACTTCTTCCATAAAAGTCTCAACTGTTGCTTGAACATCTCCTTTTTCAAGTCCTAATTTCTCTGAAATTTTCGCTACGATATCTGCTTTCGTCATTTTCTTTCGTATTTATATTTTGTGTATTTTTTTGAGTTTGCAAATATAAGAATTAAAAAAACAATAAATCAATCATAATTGATTAAATTTTAATTACTAAAGATTTATTTTTGTTGTCCCAATATAAAAACATGGAATTTTCTAACTCTTTAATTCATTGGTATTTACAAAATAAGCGCGACTTACCTTGGCGAAACACAACCAATCCGTACTACATTTGGCTCTCAGAAATTATGCTACAACAAACAAGAGTAGCGCAAGGTTTACCTTATTTTCTGTCTTTTACCGAAGCTTTTCCAACCGTTTTTGACTTGGCTAATGCAGACGAAGAACAAGTGCTAAAATTATGGCAAGGATTAGGTTATTATTCCAGAGCCAGAAACTTGCACGCTACCGCAAAACACATTGCTTTTGAATTAAATGGCAAATTCCCATCTAACTATAAAGAGTTGCTAAAATTAAAAGGCGTTGGCGAATATACTGCAGCTGCGATTGCTTCTTTTTCATTTAACGAACCAGTTGCGGTGTTAGATGGTAATGTTTTCAGAGTTTTGAGTCGTTATTTTAATATTGAAAGTGATATTTCTTTACCGAAAACTAAAACAGAATTCCAACAATTGGCTCAAGAGGCATTAGACAAAAAGAATCCTGCCCTATTTAACCAAGCGATTATGGAGTTTGGTGCGTTGCAATGTGTTCCAAAAAATCCAAATTGTGAAGCTTGTGTCTTAAATTCGAGTTGTACTGGACTTCAATATAAAAAAGTAAACCAACTTCCGGTTAAAACCAAAAAGACGAAAGTCACGCCTCGTTACTTAAATTATTTAATTTTAAAAGATTCCGATTCTAACTTTATCGTTCAAAAACGTGAAGGAAAAGGAATTTGGGAAAATTTATACGAATTTCCAGTTTTTGAAACCGAGTTACAATTATCGGAAAATGAAATTATAAGTAAAGTTTCTAAAATGGAATTCTTCAATTTACAACCGATTGAAGTTATTTCGCTTCACAATGATGTCAAGCTTCATAAACTATCGCACCAACATTTAAATATTCGCTTTTTTGAGGTGCAATTCGACTCTAAATTACCTGATTCAAAACCAATTACAGAAGTTGAAAAACTACCTTTTCCAATAGTAATTCACAATTTTATCGTTGCAAATTATTGTAATTCACTTTAAATTACTATTTTTGATTAACCCTAATAAATATATAAGCCATGAACGGAACATTAAACAAGGTTATTTTAATAGGTCATTTAGGTGACGAAGTAAAAATGCACTACTTTGAAGGTGGTAATTGTATAGGACGTTTTCCTTTAGCGACAAACGAAGTTTACATCAACAAAACAACCGGAGAAAAAATTACTTCTACAGAATGGCACAACATTGTTGTTCGAAACAAAGCAGCTGAAATCTGCGAAAAATACCTTTCTAAAGGTGATAAAATCTACATTGAAGGACGAATTAAATCGCGTCAATGGCAAGCAGAAGATGGTGCTACAAAATACACTACTGAAATTCAGGTAACCGAATTTACATTCTTGACTACCAAAAAAGATACTGATTTAAGTAAATCTTCTTTACCAACAGGTAGTGCGCCTGATGATTATAATGTTTAACTAAATTGATTTAATTTGGATCCTGATCCGGCCAGTTTTCTTAATTCTATAGACTTTGAATTCCTTTTTGGAATACTAGCAATTGCAATATTGCTTGCTTGTTCTGCTTTTATTTCAGGCTCAGAAGTAGCGCTTTTTTCTTTATCTCAAAAAGATATTGACGATATTTCAAATAAAGATTATAACAGCGGAACGCTTATTTCAAGATTATTAGAAAAACCTAAAAAATTGTTAGCAACCATTTTAGTAGCTAATAATTTTGTAAATATTGCCATCGTAATTATTTTCTCTTCTTTTAGCGGACGTTTATTCAACGGGATTGAATCCTCTGTTTTGCGCTTTATTATGGAAGTTGTGGTAGTAACGTTTTTTATCCTCCTTTTTGGAGAAGTTTTACCAAAAATATACGCCAATCGAAACAATATGGAGTTTGCCAAAAAAGTAGCAATCCCAATCTCTATTTTAAATAATATTTTATCTCCAATAAGCGTTCCAATGCGAAACGGAATTCTTTTTATCGAGAAAAAATTAAATGTACAAAAAGGAAATTTTTCGGTTGATCAACTTTCACAAGCTTTAGAACTAACATCACAAAACGACACAACTGATGGTGAACAGAAGATTTTAGAAGGCATCGTAACTTTCGGAAATACCGAAGTACGTCAAGTAATGAGCCCAAGAATTGATGTTTTTGCTTTGAATATTGAAGAGACTTTCTCCCAAGTAATGCCTAAAATTGTAGAAAAAGGATATTCTCGAATTCCAGTTTACAAGGAAAATATCGATCAAATTGAAGGGATTCTGTTTATTAAAGATTTGATTCCACATATTGATAGCGAAGATTTCAATTGGACTGAATTGTTGCGTCAGCCTTTCTTTGTTCCTGAAAATAAAAAACTAGACGATTTATTGAAAGATTTTCAAGGCATGAAAAGCCACTTAGCAGTTGTGGTGGATGAATATGGCGGAACTTCTGGAATTATTTCGTTAGAAGATGTTTTGGAAGAAATTGTAGGCGATATCAGTGATGAATTTGATGATGAAGATTTGATTTATTCTCAAATTGATGATAAAAATTTCCTTTTTGAAGGCAAAATCAGCTTGAAAGATTTTTATCGAATTATTGAAGTGGACGAAAATGAATTTGAAAGTAAAAAAGGTGAAGCCGAGACTTTAGCTGGATTTTTACTTGAGATTTCTGGAAATTTTCCAAAGAAAAGACAGAAAATAACATTCCATAATCTTATTTTTACCATCGAAAATGTTGATAAGAGAAGAATAAAACAAATAAAAGTTACGTTATTGTAATTATGATACAAAATATAGTAAAATTAAGCTGTTTGGGATTATTTTTAAGTTTGATTTCTTGTGGAGATGAAACCTTGCCAAAACCAAAAGGACATTTAAGTTTAGAATATCCAAAAGCCAAATATTCTAAATTAGATTCAGATTGTAGCTTTACTTTTGAGAAAAATGATTTGGCTAACATAAAAGATAAGTCATGTGCTTTCGAGATTAATTATCCAAAGATGAAAGCTACCATTTATCTAACACATAAATCAGTTAATAATGACATCGATAAATTATTGCGTGATGCACAAACGCTAACTTACAATCACGTAGTAAAAGCAGATGATATTGTGGAACAACCTTTTATTAATGACAAGAAAAAAGTTTACGGAATGTTTTATGAAGTAGGTGGAAATGCAGCAACAAACGCTCAGTTTTACGTTACCGATAGTACAAAAAACTTCATAGTAGGAAGCGTATATTTTTATGCTAAACCTAATTTCGATTCTATTTTACCAGCTGCACAATATCTAAAAGAAGATATGCGAAGAATTTTGGAAACTTTGGAATGGAAACAATAAAAAAAACGCCCTGATTATCTCAGGGCGTTTTTTTATTACATTTTTTTCGATTCCGTTACTTTGTAAGAATCACCACCTGCAACACCTTCAATGGTTTTAGTTAGAGATTCTAACGATTGTTTTTCAGCGTCGAATTTTACAGTTGCAATTTTAGTTTCAAAATCTACTACCGCTTGCCCAACACCTTCTTGTCCAGCTAATTTATTTTCGATTGTTTTAGCACAACCCATAGCGCACGTCATTCCGTCGATAGTAAAACTTGCGGTTTGCATTTTAGCTAAATCTGCTTCAGAAACGATTTCTTTTTTCGTTTCTTCAACTGCAACTTCTTTGTTTTCTTGTTTACAACTTGCTAATGAAAGTGTCATTAAAAGCGCAAAACCAATATTTTTTAAATTTTTCATACTAACAAATGTTAAATTAAAAGTCTCTAAATAAAGACTATGCAAAATTACAAAATTTCATAGTGCTATTTTAAAAATAAAGCCTGAATTTTGACGAACAAAATAGCGCTATGGAAAACAATTCGACAAAATGGTATTTATTAGGCTTTTTAGGCTGCGTTTGGGGAAGCTCCTTCATCTTAATGCAATTGGGTTTAAAAGGTGTAAACTCGGTGCAATTAGGAAGTTTGCGAATTCTTTTTGCAGCTATGTTTTTGATTGTTGTTGGATTTAAACAAATCCCTCAAATTCCACTACACAAATGGAAATATATTGCATTAACTGCCTTGTGTGGTACTTTTATTCCTGCTTTTTTGTTTGCTTTTGCGCTTTCAAAAATTGATGGCTCTATCAGTTCGATTTTAAATTCATTAACTCCATTGAATACACTATTGGCTGGATTACTTTTTTTTGGAATGAGTGTACAACGTAGTCAAGTTTTTGGAGTAATCATAGGTTTTATTGGTTGTGCTTTACTTGTTTTGTTTGGAGATGGAGAAAACACTACAGAAAACTATTACTACGCAATCTTAATTGTAATTGCCTCGATTTTTTACGGAATCAATGTCAACTTAATTAAAAAATACTTATCTGATTTAAAACCATTAACTATTAGTACGGGAAATTTTTTAATCATGTTTTTCCCAGCTTTAATTGTTCTTTACTTTACAGGTTTTTTTGATATTATTCATGAAACTAAAGTGCAAACTTCTTTAGGTTTTATTGCCATTTTAGGAATAGTTGGAACTGGATTTTCAAATATTTTATTCTTTAAGTTAATCCAATTGTCATCACCTGTTTTTGCTTCTTCGGTAACTTATATTATTCCGGTGGTTGCTTTCATTTTAGGCAATTTATTTATGAATGAAACACTTTCGTTAGTCCAATTAATTGGCGCATTGATTGTTTTAGTTGGGGTTTATTTTTCGAGTAAAAAATAAAAGCGCCCAATTTCTTGAGCGCTTTCTGAATTTCATGTTTTGTTTATTATTTGAAATCAGCATCTGTTACACCTTCGTTAATTTTAACTTCAGTAGTAATTAATTCGATTTCGATACCAACATTCATGATGGTTTTGTATGGGAATTTCAATCCTTTTACGTCTTTGTAATCTTGATAGTAAGTAGTCTGAGTCATTTTTTGACCACCTTGCTCTAATTCTTTAGATTCTGCAACTTTAAATCCAGTTTTTACGTCGTAGTAGTAAGTAGATTTTCCGTTTTTAACAACATAAGCATCAGCACCATTAATATTTTCGATACCTGTTAAAGTAACGTCTTTATCTGTTAACAACGCTAACTCTTTGAAAGTTGTAGCTTCCGCTTGCATATCTTTCAAATCTTGATCTTTAAAATCTTTTCTTTGACCTTGTTGAACAGCATACGCTTCTTTTTCATTTACAACTTGCTTCATCATAGTCATTCCCATAGCTTTCATTTCAACACCCATTTTCTTTGGAGCTGTTTTAACTACTAATTCTAAAGGAGTTCCTTGAACTGTTCCAGATGACATTACCGCTAATGTTTTTACATTTTTAACAGCTTTTTCTCCGCCAATTGCATTGATATAGTTATTTAAAACGGTTTGAGCTGTTACTCCTGCAGGAACTGGCTTTTTAACCTCTGGTTTTTCTGTTGGATTACCATATTTATCAAAGTAGAAAATTGGTAATTTTTCTTTTTTGCTCATCGCTTCTAAACCAGGTAAAACATCACCCGCTTTTCCTACGATAACCACTCTAGTTTTATCTGATAAGAAATATTTATTAGCTGCATTTTTAATATCTTCTGCAGTAACTGCGTTGATATTTTTAATGTAGTTTTCATAGAAATCTTCAGATAAACCTTGAGTTTCTTTAAACAACGCATAGCTTGCAATAGTTGAAGGTTTTTCAATTTGCATTACGAAGTTACCTACGTATTTTGCTTTAGCATTTCTTAAATCTTCTTCAGAAACTAAATCTGTTTTGATTCTTTTTAATTCATTAAAAAATTCAACAACAGCACTATCTGTTACTGTATTTCTAACAGAAGCACTTGAACGGAATTTATTGATATATTTTCCAGCTCCAATTGAAGAGTACGCTCCATAAGTCCAACCGTGTTTTTCGCGTAAGTTTAAGAATAATCTTCCTTCACCACCACCACCTAAAATTTGGTTAGCTAATAAAACTGAAAAATATTCTTTATCTGTCATTTTTAAGTTTGACAAGTTTACTAAAGCAATTTCAGATTGAACAGCGTTTGGTGTATCAATAAAGTTGATTTGACTGTACTGAACGTCTTTTGGTTCAGAATAAGATAACTGAGGAGCCGTAGCTTTTCTCCATTTACCAAAAAGTTTTTCTACTTCTTTTTTA
>NZ_JAKLJH010000082.1 GCF_023151265.1 Flavobacterium sp. | reverse complement strand
ATTATTATCCTCTTTATCAATTTGGTAAATTTGATGCGTTTTGTGACTTATATTTTCTCTTTGTGATGCTCTATCTAACAAGTGATCTATTACTAAATCTATAAATTTAGATAATTCAGATATATCATTGTTATGACTTGTTGGATTGATAGAAAAAGCTCCTAAACCAGGAATGATTTCATGAAATCCTCTAATTTCCTTTTTCTCTGTACCTGGATATAAAACATAAGCACCACCTGATCTTCTAATTGCATCTTTATAAGCGTGCATTTTTAATAAATCAGCATTTTTATAGATACCCTTACGTTCATTATTCTCTTCTTGTTCAATTAAATCATTATCTGTAGAAGTTTGAATTTGAAACTGTGTAACTTTATATTTTGCATCGAAATGAATATGTACAATAAGTTCTTGTTTTTCAGCTTCTTTTTCTTTTAAAATTGATGGCCAAACCGATAAAGTATAATCAGGACGAAGTGTAGTGGTATAACTACCTGCCTGTTCATCTGTATATTTTGTACCTCCTTTAAATGAACGATTGTAAGAGAATTTAACTTTTAATGCTCTGTTTTCTGTGATAAAATCACCATATAAAGCAGTGTGCTTTCCTTGCTTTATCATTACATTCAAACCGTCTTTGGTTGGTTCTATTAAATGATTGTAAGATTGCTCTTCGTGCTCTATATCTTTTATTTTGAACTTAGTTTTGAATAGGTCGTACAATGTAAAAAACAACCAATACTCATATAAAGTTGCAATGTCTCTTTTGCCTGCTTTGTAAACATCATCGCCGCCTTTCCAAACCAATTTAGATGCTAAATCGAATTGTAACCATGTACTTAAAACTTCTCGATAACCACTCTTTCTTTGTAAAACAGGACTATTTAATTTTAATGAGGTTGGTCTGGATATATCTTTAAAGAAAGATTGACTTAAATAGCCTTCTAATTTTGTAACCAAATTCGAGGCTTCAGCAGATGGTCTGGCAAATCCTTCTTTTTTGAAGTATTGTTCACAATCTTCTGCAAATCTTAAAAAAACTTCTAAGGCATGTTTTATAAATCGATTTTCAGATGTATCTGTGTGCTCGATTTTTCTGTAGCTATTTATTTTATTCGGTATTGATGGAATACCTACTTTATATAATGGATGTGATGACTGTAAAGGAATTCTGTTGGATCCCGATGTTATTTGCTTGCTAGCTGCATTGTTAAATCTATTTATTCTACGAATGTCAACTACTTCTTCTTCAGTATCCCAATTGGTTTTAGGAGAAGCGATTATCTTTAGTACTGCTTCTTCAAAATCTTTATTTTGAATGATGGTATTAATAAAACTGAATCGTTGGTAAATCGTTTTATTGTCTCTCGAAAAGTCGGTTTCAAAATTTTGCTCTACCGGAGAATTGATTTGCATTAAAAGTTCGGTACACTTATCTGTTATGTCTTTTAACATGAAACGATAGTTTTCACGATAACTTTTATCTAGCTCTGAATCGAACTTTGTAGCTAAGACTTCTAAAGTAATAGAAAATTCTTTACCCTCTTGAGTAGTATCAGTAACAAATAAGGTTAGTGTTCCCACATAGATATTTGGAACAATTCTTCCTATTGATGGTTCACGTTTAGATTGGGAAACTACACCATCAACACTACATTTTAATCGGTATTTTTTATTAGTAAAGGCATATTCATAGTTGTTACCTTCCAAAATTTGAAAGATACTTTCTCCATTTTCATTTGCTTCCTCTTCTGAAATTTCAAAAAGTCTTGCCTTGTTTTCAGGATAAATTTCTAAAAAGTCACTTTCGTCGAAGAATGTTAATGGTATTTGAATATGTTGTTTGAATTCCTCCATATCTATCTATGCTTCGGCATAACTAGTAAAACCATTAGCCAAAACATTCTTGTACATTCTGATTAGTTTTTCGAATGAAATAGGATACTTAACGTTAATATCTTCAAAGTCTTTTTTGTAAAGATCTTCAAAATTCTTTTCGAAATCTTCTTTTTTCATCCCATCAATACATAATCCCGCTAAGGCAATTAATATTTTTACCAACTTGCTTCTAGAACCATGTAATTTTGGCAACAATTTTTGCATAATCGCAATATCTAAACAAGCATTATCGGTAATTTTAGGTTCTAGCATTTTTAATTTTTTTACAAGTTGCATTATCTCCGTTGCAGAACGGTAACCGAACTCAGCTCCTACTTTTTTAAGCTCATTAAAGAAATAAACCAACTCTTTTGTCAATGCTTCATTTTTCTCTATTTCTACTTTTTCTGCAATTGATAAGAAACTTTCTGCCATTGCAATTCCGTTTCCAGTTAGTTTTTTCAAATCTGGAATACCTGGATTTGCTAAAAAACCATTGATTTCATCTTCTGTTATTCTGAATTCTATTACGTTTGCTCTATCCAATACTTTTGGGCTGAACATATATGTTGTTTCATCAATATTAACCGTACCAATAATAAACACATTTTTAGGCCAACCTATTTCTAAAGGGATTGACAAACCATCTAAACTTTCTCTTGTATTACCTGTATACAATTTTATAGTGTCGTTAGATTCCATGATACTTAAAAAGTCTGCGAAATAACGTTCCACATGACTAAGGTTCATTTCATCTAAGATTAAAAAGAAAGGCTTGTTTTCATTTTCTTTTTTAACCGCTTCCATTAACAAATGAACTACCCCACTATCAGGTGTAATATATTCATTTGAAACTAATCCGTTAGGATAACCTACTAAAGGTTCGCGATTGGTCCAATCGGCTCCAACAGGAACTATTTTGTATTGGTTTTCGTCTTCGCAAATCCATTGCACAAAACTTTGTGCTATTTTAGTTTTACCAGAACCAGATAAACCGCTTAGGATAACGAAGGGTTTTGAAGTGAGTGAAGCGATAAAACGAAGGATTAATTTTTCTGAAAAATTAAGATTTGATTCAAATGATTTGGTCTTAAAATCAATATAATTGAATTTCATTGAGTTTTTAGTTGTGTTAGTTTTAATATCCATTTTTATAGATTTGTAATAGTTTAAAAGATTAAATAAATCGCTGTTAATTGAAGATTTATTTAAACCATTTTTAATATTATAAACTTTGTAAATGAAAGATTTACCGTACCTAAAAGGGGCATTTAATTTTTTTTCAGAAAAATAAGATTGAATAGTTTTTAGTCCCTCTAAAGGCCATTGTTTTTCAGGGTCATTTGTCTCACTTATTCCATAAGCAAGAACTAGTAATTCCTCTTTTTTATAGTATAAATATACCGGATATATACCTTTACTTGTAGTCATTCCATCTCTTAAAAAAGAAATCCACGGTATGTTTGCAGGACCACCTTGACCAAAACTCACTTTTACATCTAAATCAAGAAATTTTTTAAGATATTTTGAATATTTTAAATCGTCAGTTTTAGATTGTTCTAAAAAGTTTTGTAATTCCTCAAAATAAGACGCTTCCTTTTTTTCAATAACAAAGCCATGTTTCTTTAAAATTTCAAAAGGTATTGTTACTGAATTTCCAAAATTCTCAAGCATTAATTCTTTACCGCCATTAAGCTTGTTTGCTTCTGACAAAACCAATATAGGGGGATATTTTTTATTTTCAAAAACCAAATCATATGTCGATGAAGTTCTACCTTTTAATAAATTAGGATTATTATCAATTTTTTCAATTGCTTTAATTAAATTCTCTCTATTAAATTCCATTTTTATCTTTTGATTTCAATTTTAAATCCTAAAAATCAAGTTAATTAAAAAGATTGCCCAAAATACAATTTTACTTTTCTTACTTATTCTTTTTAGAAATGTCTATTCTCACAAACATACAAAAAACCAATGGAAAGTAAGATGAGGAAATCCGTATTCTTACTAAAAAAGAAGAAAAATAGCGCAAAATTATGCAGGGTGTAGGGTGTAGGGAAAAAACGTGTAAAAGATTTTTATTTTTTCGGAACTAAAAAAAACGGATTTATTTGAGGAATTGGGTGCAAACTACACTTTGTTGTTTATTGATTTGCTTTTGAATATGCCGATGTTGCTAGAAAATTTGAAAAGTAAAAAAACTAAAAAAGTTTGTGTAGAAATTTGGTTACACCCCTTACACCCTCTTTGGAGTGGTCAGTGGTCGGTGGTCAGTTTGCAGAAAAAAAAGTGGATATCCTAACGAGAATTTCTTTGTCTTTCCAAATTCATTTTTATCAGTTTTGGAGAAACTGAAACAAGTTCAGTTTGACAAGCATTCTATTTTTGGGATACCCACTTTTGATTGTTTTGGGCTTACATTTCGGATTGTCGGTTGGTTTGATCTACTTCTTCGTAGGTGAATTCTTTTACTGCATAGACTGGACTTCCTTTTCGCATTAGTCTTGTGAAATTGTGTTTTTTTAAAGCTTTTCCGATTTTGTTTATGGTTCCATCGGTGATTGTGATTTTTGCTCTTTCAGCTAGTTTAGCTGCTATTTGTGAGGCGTTTAAATAGTGTGTGGCATTTTCTCTATCGCAAGGTTCAAACCATGTTAAAAGCAATTCTTCTTCTGGGCTTCGTAGTTGGTATTGTTCGTTGTTTTCGGTGATGTTTTTGATTTCTTCTTGGTCGAACCAATGTCTGAATCCTGTTTTGAATAAATACAAGGCTTGTGATAATACATTGTCAATATTGATTTCGTGTTGGTATTGGATGTTTTCTACTTCAAAACAAAGGAATCGTCTGCTACCTGTACTGTCGTTTAAGAATTGCGCTGTGTTGACACTTCCGGCAAATGATGCGCGTCTTGGCATGGTTTCGTTGTTGTGTCCGTACGCTTTTCTCATTCTGATTTGTGTCTTTGTGATGATTTCTTTTAAGCTTCCAATTTCGGAACGGTTTAGGTTTTCTAATTCGTCCAGGTTGATTAACATACATTCTGAAAGCTGCACTAAAGTGTCTTTGTTGTTTGGGTTTATGGTTCCTGAGAACAAATACTCTTTTAACTTTCTAGGTACTAGTTTTTCTACCCAAGTGGTTTTTCCTAATCCTTGCTTTCCACTGAATACAATTACGGTGTGATTGATTACTTTGTCATCCAATACACAACCTACCATTGCCACAATCCATTTTTTAAAACACTCTTGCCAAAGTTCTTGTTTTGTAGTGGTTATCGTGTTTGCCAATTCTAAAATATAGTCTGTTTTTTCATCATACGATGGTAGATTGAAAAAGTAATCTTCAAATGGATTGTATAATTCACAGAAATCGGAATACAATAGGTTTCGCAACGAAGAAAGGTTTGTTTTGATTCTTCCTTTTAAACATTCGCGAAGCATTGAGTTTTCAATGAAATCATTCATTACATGCCATTTCTTTTTACCGAAATACTGAAACTCTAACTTACCAGAAACCATGTTGTGCCGAAAGACATATCTTGTGGATAGGAATAGTTCTAATCGGTCGATTTGTGTTGGTTTTGGTTTGTCTTCATCGTCGTCCTCATAGAAGTCGCCTCTCGACTCCGCTCGAGGTGACAGGTTTTGATTGTCTGATTTTTTGGAATTGGATTTATTTAATTGACCGATTTTTGAGCTCTCGACTCCGCTCGAGTTGACAAACTTAGAGTATTCCTCTTTACCAAATTCGTGAATGTTTCCGTAGGCGCTGTGAACGGTTTGTGTTACTTCTTTTTCGTCATAGCCAAAGTCTGTTAGTATGAAGCTTAGTGCTTCGTTTAATGAAATTCCTTTTCGGTTTAGGTTGCACGCGAGTTGGTGTACGAATACGTTTCGGCTACCTGTCGCGTATTGCACTTTTTTTTCAGTGAAGCGGATGCAGTGATTGTAGATGGCTTCGCTGTTTTCCGTTGTCGGTTGTTGGTTGTCTGTTTGTCGCACTTCGACAGGCTCAGTGTGACAAGATTGGTTTGAGTTTGTTGCACTCAAACTCATCTCGCCCCTCGACTCCGCTCGGGATGACAGCATTTCATTTTGCTCTTTTGTGACAAATATCTTTGCAGCTTCGTTATGATAGAGTTTATCATCGAATGAGTAGAAACATAGTCGGGTTATGTCTTTTCCGGATTTGTCTATTTCATGGTTTAATAAGGTTTCATAGTGTTTTTGGATGGCCAAAAAGGTTTCTTTATGGTCTTCTTTATTGGTGTTTACTTTTACTAAAATCTTTAATCCATTACCTGATGGACTGATGAAACTTGCATAGGTGTATTCAGATTGGTTAGTTTTATTTATTGCGTTTTGTAAATCGGTTTGACTTAATTTATCAATGTCTAGGATAATGAAATTGGAGTATGCTTCCAGAAATTCCATTTTTCTACCACCAACAAATTTCCCAGAAGGAGTGAATGCAGGCAATGATTTTTTGGCTTTTTCATAGGCCTCTAGTTTGTTTTCTGCTAATGATTTACGCAAATAGGTTATCCCTGGTCTGTACTTTCCTGTTTTAATTTCGTGCAGGATTTCGGGAATTGTTTTGTGCTCTGTGACTTCGTTGAAGTTTTTGAATATGGTGATTGTCATTTTTGTTTCAAGTTTAAAGTTTCAGGTTATTTTAGCCACCCCGCCCGATGGGCACCCCTCCAGAGGATGGGAAATTTTGTTGTGATTGCAATCACAGACTTCGCAGGTTCCGTTGCACTGGTTCATACTATTTTCCTTTGAATGATTTGTTATAGTGTTCTTGTAGTAGTTTTTCAACATCAGAAAGTTTGTAGTAGATTTTACTTCCTACTTGGCTGAATGAGATTTTGCCTTCATCTCTCCAAGTTTGTGCTGTGCGTTTGGAGATTTTCATCAGCATAATGAACTCTTGATTGTCTAAGAAGGTTTCTTTCTTAGGGTCTGGCTTGGTGTTTAGTTGGCTTTGAATTGCATCTAATTTTGCCATTAAGTCGTTGTACTGGTCTTTTGTTAAAATAATTGCTTCCATTTTCGTAGTTTTTAAAAGATTATGGAGCAAAATTGTGAAGTAAAAAAAAGTCCCTTAGTCCCAATCGGGTCCCAAGGGACTATTATTTTTTAAAGAAAATTATCGAGGTCAATACGTTTGTGGGTTTTAGGTCGTTTGTCACCTCTTGATGGTTTGAGGATTGTTTCGACTGTTTGGGGACTTATTTCGTTGTTGTCTTTGTCGATGAAGTTGTTGACGATCATGTTTACGATATCGCCATTGGAAGCATCAATAAATGATTTTCCATCTACAAATAATTCACGACTGAGTTGGTAGAAAATATCCACTAACTGATTTAGGTTTCCGTTGAATTTTAGTTTTTTAATGGTTTGTTTGTTGTTCTGTTCCAGTTCTTTTTCTTTCTCTATTTCCGAACGCATTTTGCGAAGTGTTTGTAATTTCTCAATCAGCTGCACACATTGCTTGTCATAGGGTTGTAATTTGTTGTTAATGGAAATGATGTCTGCTTGTCGGTACTCGAAAATTTCTTCGTTTAAATACAGAATTTTGTCATTGAAAGATTCCATTTTTTCAACGTGCTGTTTTACTTCAAAGAACGAAAAGTAACGATCCTCAGCATCGGCATTGATTAACCTTTTTGGCGTAGGTTGTTTGATTTCTTTTACACTCGAAGCTTGCAGCTCGGTTCGTTTTTTTTCGATGATGTTGTACAATTTATTGAATCTACTCAAAGCCTTTTGAGATATGAATAGTTCTTCATTGTTGGCTAATAGTTTTTCGAATTTGTTTAACCATGTTGTACCATCGCTATTTAGTTGGATTTGGTAGGTTATGAATTCGGGCAGTTGGGATTGTGGTATGGTGAATACCTTTTCTAATAATGCAATGCAATAATTCTCCAGTGTGGGTTCCTGGTCGTGTGTGATGTCAAAAATAGAAGCTGCACTTTGTGCTGTGTCGACTGCTCTCCAATCTGAGAACATAGATTTTTTGATGTTTTGCCCTTTTAAATTCACGTTTTTAGCTAGTGTTTAATTTGTTCATTATTTGTTATTTGGTTACACTTTTTCCAAAGCCATTAATTGAAATGGTTTAGTAGCTTGAAGTTCAGGTATACTTCAAGTAATTTTCAATATGATTTTGGAAGTTTTTTACTATTTGGGATGCCTAAAATTAGAATAAATAAAGTACCACTTTGCGTTGATTTTCGCACAAGTTTTCAACAAAATGCAAAAGGCTTGTGTTTGCTAGGGATGAAAAAAAATTAGGTGTTTTTCAATAATTCTAGTAATCTAAAATTGATGTATATTTTTTCTTTACCTATTGTTTCGCTTTTCAAAAACCCTGCTTCTTCTAAGGCTATCAGATAGTTTCCAATTGTTTTTAATGAAGCAATCCCTTCCGATTCTAACTGCGTTCTTTTTGTATATGGTAATCTGAATAATGCTTCCACCAAGTCTTTGGAATATACTTTTGGTAATTTTTGTTGCATTTCTGCTGCCATATTATTCATTAATTCTTCTATTGCAGCAATTTGATTTCTTCCTTTTGAAGCTGTTTTTTCTACCATATCTAGCATGTACAAAATCCAATCTTCCCAATTTCCTTCTTCGGTTACCTTTCTTAAATTGGTATAATATTCGTTTTTGTAAGTGATGATGTAATTGCTCAAATACAACGCTGGTAAATCGAGTAAGCCTGAAAGTTTTAAATATAATAATAGAATTATTCTACCGGTTCTTCCATTTCCATCAAAAAACGGGTGTATCGCTTCAAACTGATAATGAATGATTGCCATTTTTACCAATGGATCAATCGTATCATCAGCATGTATAAAATCTTCTAAATTTTTTAGTTTCTGACGAATTACTTCTTCTCCTTCTGGTGGTGTATAGACTACTTTTCCAGTCACAGGATTTTTTAATTGCGTTCCAGGAGCGTTACGAATGCCCGATGTATTTTCTTTAATAATTTGCATTAATTGAATAAACAAATTAGTCGTCAATATTGGTCGCTTTTCTATTTCTTGAAAGCCAAACCATAATGCATCTTTATAATGCATGACTTCTTTTGTTGCAGGATTGTCGTACTTTTTCTCTGCAATTGATGCCATGAAAAGTTCATCTTGCGTTGTAATGATGTTTTCGATTGCCGAACTCGCTTGTGCTTCTTGTAAATTGATGGTATCAATAAATAAAGTTGGGTTTGGCAAATTTGTAATTGCACCTTTTAACTCAGATAAAGCTCTACTTGATGTAATTAATTTTTTTAAAATATTTTTAGATTCTAAATCAGAATTGGGTGGTAACAATGGTAAGTCATTGTAAGGTGTTTCAGGGTTGTAGTTTGAATTCATCATTATAAAAAATATTTAAAAAAACGAGAGTAAATTTTTCCTTGAACTTGATTTCGAGAGTAAAAATACTAAAAAATTACCTTCGAAATGATTTTCGAGAGTAAAAAAGCACAAAAATTACCTTCGAAAAAGAAAACGAGAGTAATTTTTTGAATTATTTACTCTCGTTCTGTTTTAGTAAATGTAGTTGTCAACTGCTTTGTCTAATTCTTCCGAAATGATTTTAGCATATACTTGTGTGGTGCTGATGTCTCGGTGGTCCATTAGTTTTGAAACGTGCTCAATTCTCATTCCATTATTCAAAGCATTAGTAGCAAATGTGTGTCGGCTAATATGAAACGTAACTTTAACTGGAATTTCTAATTTCTTAGCAATGCGCTGTAATTGAAAATTAGCTGCTTTATTGGCACTTTCAATAAAAGTATAACGATACTCATCATCTTTTAAATACAGTTCTTTATTCGTGATTACAGGGAATATAAAGTCGTCTTGTTCAGCATTCTCCTTTTTGTATTTATTGATGATATCCAAAGCTAATTGACCTATTTTAAACTGATGCATTCTGCCTGTTTTACGAATTACTTTTTGTATTCTTCTTTCTTCTTCATTGAAGTGTTTTACTTGAAATTCTAATACATCACTGAATCGTAATCCTCCTGCGAAAATTGAAAATATGAACATATCGCGATATACGCTTGCTTTTGATTTTTCGTCGAGCTTGTATTTTATTATCTCCTCAAATTGTTCTTTCTTTAAAAACTGTCGTCTGCTTGGGTCTTTTTTGAGTTTTAATTTACTGAACGGATACATATGTTCCGGTATCTTATCTTCTTTAATAGCTTCTTTGAACATTATCGCCAAAATCATTATGGAATAACGTTGTGTTGTATTTCCGTTCTTTAAAACGTTACTTAAATAACTCATGTAATCCATCAATAATGAAACTGTAATTTCATCAAAATAGACATCCTTTGTCCCTACCCATTTTTCGAACTTATCTAAATAGGCGTGATAATTTTTATAGGTTGAAATGGAAACGTTATTTCTAATTCGTTCGCAATGTTTTCGAGAAAACTCAAAAAAATTAGGTATTTCTTTGCCTTTGATGGCTTCCTTAATTCTCTTGATAGAAACGGTTTTTACTTTTCGTTCCATGTCGGCAATTTGACCTTCGGCATCGGCAACTTTTTGAGCTAATGCTGCATTCATTCTCGCGCTATTTGGATAGCTTTTCTTAACTCTCTGCTTTAATTCATCCCAATCACTTTCTTTGAGTTTGAGTCCAGCAGTGATAAATTTCGTTTTTCTGTCTTTTATAATTCTTATGTACAGCGGGCTTTTACCTGTATGATCTTTCTGATTGGTGCGTAATACTAATTTAATTGATGCCATAATAATAGAATTTTAGAGTAGTTGTACTATATTTGTAATGCGGTGCAAAAGAGTGAAAGTATTGATTTTACTAGTGTTTCATTCTAGTGCAACACAGTACTAAGGTACAACAATTGGTACAACAAATCAAGTATTTTGTTGCTTTTTTCTGCTTAAATTTGCTTTAGTATTTTTTATAAAGTCAATAAATACAGTGCTTTAAGTGCAAAAGGGTACTTGCAGAATTATTATAGAGATAACAGCGGTTTGCTTCAATGGCTACTTCCGGATTTTCCTACGGAAAATCCGCAGCTGAATGGAATGTTTTGTTATATTTGTAGTGGCTTGGTGTTGGTACAACGCCACTGAGAGCAAGCCGCAGAACGTTGTGGTGCATTTTAGAAAACGAACCGAAAAATAATTAAACCGAATTGAAATTTTATGGATTTAGCAAGACACTGCGAATTGTGTGATAATCAAAAAATAAATTTAGAAGTTGGAACTACTTGTGGATTGACTGAACAAAAACCCGAATTCAATAAAACTTGTTCCAAAATTGAGCTTAATGAAAAGTTTGAAAACAAACTCAAATCGGTAAACATAGAATATGAAAATATTAAACGAAAAAAAACGCTAACTCATATTTATTTTGCAGTATTTCTTTTAATTGGGATTGCTGTAATTGTTGGCGGTTATTTATTGGGAAAATATGCATTCAATAAAAGAGTTATTTCAACTGTTCCTATAATAATTATGGGGGCTGGCCTTGCTCCTCTTGGATTAGCATTTGGAACTCTTAATAATTTTAGACAATCAATTCAAGTTGCTAAAAACAAAAAAGATAAAATCGACGAAGTTTTAAATGAATATAGAATTGAATATGAAATTGACATTACTTTTGGTGAAGAAATTCATGGGACACAAGAAGTTCATGCAAAATTAAAAACTAAAGGTATACGTTAATTAAAAAACGACACCACAACAGCGGTTTGCTTCAATGGCTACTTCCGGATTTTCCTACGGAAAATCCGCTGCTGAATGGAATGTTTTGTTATATTTGTAATGGCTTGGTGTTGGTGCAACGCCACTGAGAGCAAGCCGCAGAACGTTGTGTGCAACATATTTTCCGAACTTACGCCGAAAGCTTCTCTCCTATTTTTCCGAAAGAAATTTATTGAAATTGTTATGAAAAATTTTGCGTGATAATTGAAAAACGAAC
>NZ_JAKLJH010000081.1 GCF_023151265.1 Flavobacterium sp. | reverse complement strand
CCATCCAAGAAACAGCACCAAATTCTTGTAACGTAGGACGCGATTGTAGGGTAAATACCAAACCAATGATAAAACCCGTAACGCTCACCAACAACAAGGAACGGTTTCCGATGTAAAAACACTGACGTAAGAGTTCTTTGAATTCGTAAGGTGGTTTCCAAAATTCTTTGAAAAAGCGCCCTGCAAAGTAGGAGAGTTCGCCCACTTCGATGAGGAAGTTTTGTAAAGCTTCAGTAAGGTTGTCGAAATATTTTTTCATGAAGCATCTTAATTACAACCAAATATAGTGATTTTTAGTCAGATAAAACATGATATTTGTAAGAGTTGTAGTAAAAAATAGGAGTTGTGGTGGAGTCGGATTTTAAAACAATAGCTTTAATTTAGCTTTTTAATTTGCTTATCAAAATCGGAAATTATTTTTTGCGTTTTATTAAATACTTCATATTCTTTAATAGCTTTTTTATCAGCTTGGAGTTTAGAAATGGTTCCTTTTCCTTCTAAAATTTTATAGTCGTTGAAGGTTAAAAATCGATTGACACTTTCTGCTAATTGTTCCATAGTGAATGTGTTTTCTCGTTCGATTAAGCCTTCAATATAATCGAAATACGAAGTAACTGTTCGTTCTAATTGTTTGATTTCTTTTTCATCTAAGTAGTTTTTAGCGATGACAACATCCTGCTTTAAAATTCTGCCATCAGGAGCATTTTTCCAAGTTGTCAAACCCATATTTTCAACTTTTTTGTCTGCTTTTTTGTGAATGATTTCGGCAGCTGTATTTCCTGTTATAGCAAAATGAAATTTATTCTGAATCATAGCATAAAAGTTCTTGGTTATTTCGGCATTTCTGTCATAATCTAAGCAACATTCTGCAAAAATGTCGGTGACTTGTTGGTAAATGCGACGTTCACTTGCTCGAATAGAACGAACGCGTTGTAATAATTCTTTGAAATAATCTTTCCCAAAGATTGCCTGACCTTGTTTTAAGCGATTATCATCTAAAACAAAACCTTTAATAATATATTCTTTTAATGCTTGTGTTGCCCAAATACGAAATTGTGTTGCTTTAGCCGAATTTACTCTATAACCAACAGAAATAATGGCATCGAGGTTGTAATACTCTAAATCTCTATTTACTTTTCGATTACCTTCTGTTTGAAGTGTTCGGATTTTCCGAACAGTTGAAATTTCATCTAATTCGTGAGTAGTGTAGATATTTGTTAAATGCTCGCTAATAGTTGATTTTACTACACCAAAAAGCTCAGCAATTGCTTTTTGAGTTAACCAAACCGATTCGTCTTGCAATAAAACATCAACCCGAATTTCACCAGTAGGAGCGGTGTATAATAAGAATTTTTTTAAACTGTCCTCCATAGATATTTCATTAGAAATTCATTTTCATAAGCTTTTATTTCAGTAACATAATCACAATCAAATATACTGAATTATTTATCACTTGCCAATTTACATTTGTAAGAGTTGTAGTAAAAAATCCGACTTGTGGTGGAGTCGGATTTTGTTTGTTTTGTGGGTGTGGATTATGGACTTGTGATGTAGAGCTTTTATCCTGCTCTATATTCAAATTGGTTTATTTTATATATTATTTCTTCTAATTCATTGTTTTTTAAGTTAACAATATTCAATTTTTTTAATTTATGGGTTATAAAAATTATATTTTTTTCAATAGTTAAATTTGATTCAGATTGTGAAAATTCATGTTGTAAGTCAATAATGATGTCTATTGTTTCAATACTTGTTTTCTCAAAAAGTTCTCGTTTTAGATTATTATAAACCCAAACAGTTTTTTCTTCATAATCCATTTCATTGAAGGCTTTAGTATAATCGTCACCTCCATGAAAATTAATATCTAATACAGTCAATGAATATTTTATTTTTTGATAACCTTTCCATGGTAATTCAAATCCCCACCAACCAAATAAAATTGTCAAAATCGAATATTTGATACCAGGCAAAATTGTACTTTTCCCTTCAGGAATTTCATAAACTTTTGAAATTCCATAATAAGAATACAAAAAGATATTTATACTTGTTCTATATGTTCGATATTTGATATTATTCTCCATTTTATAATGTTTTCCTATGATTTACAATACTGAAGGCTAACGTTCAGTCTCTTCACTTATTTGCTATCGGAATGAAATATTTTAAGTTATGGGCACGGATTATAAATCCGCGCTATCGGGGTTTGAAATACTTATTGTCAAGGTTTATTAACTTCATTTTTATTTATTAACTTTCTTATTTCATCATCTTCTCTTCCAAGTCTGTCATAAAGTAATGTTAGATTTTGTTCAAAAGGAGGTTGGGCGATGTCGATATACCAGCTAATTTTAATTGAATTAATGTTTTTGCTTAATCTATCAATGAATTGAAACCATCCATCAGTTGATTCAGTAATAGTAAACTTTTCATTGTCATTAGTGAAAACGTCCATACAAATTTCATCATAGGTTATTAAATCAATTTTATAGCCATAAACAGTTTCAATGTCGCTCCAATTATAATATTTTATGATTTGTTCATTAGTTATCTCAAACCCTTTTTCATCATAATCAAATATTCCTGTACGATATTGAAATTCTTCATCTCTTTTTGATAGAATTTCTTTGCCAATTTTTGATTTGTAGGTTACAAAAATATTTTTTGGATTTAAAAGTCTAGCTAATATAAATATCCCACTTAATCCAAAAAGTATTATAACAATCCAAAAATGAGTTTGCTTATAATTTCCGACCCACAATGTAGAAAATGTAAAGATGAAAGAAATTATTACTAAAATTATCTGTTTGGTTTTACTTTCCCAAATTACATTTTTTCCGTTATAAGTTTCTTTTGTCATAATATCGTACTGCTATTTTGTGTATTGTTTTGTGGGCACGGATTGTAAATCAGCGTTATCGAGTTTAATCAAGCTCCTTATTAATCTTATCTTGTTCTTTATTCTGATTGTACTTTTCAATGTCGCGTTTTGCTTTATTCCCATATTTACGAGCATAATGGGCTCCAATTAAAACCACGATAAGAAATAAAATTTGTTGTGTCATTGTTGTAATTCTTGGGATTCCGTGTTATCGGGTTTTTAGCTTTATTTTAATTGTCATGAAAAGGGATTCGAGTGGGAGCGGGAGACTTATTTTATATTATTTTCTTCAAGTAATTCATCAAGTGCTTTAGCTCCCCAATTTTCATTCAAACTATTATTACGTTTTCTAACTTCTAGAATTTCTTTATTTATATTCAAATCATTAAATTCAATCAATGTTATAATTATATCCAGATATATATGGGGATTATTAGCATTTTCTAATCTATCAAACAGTGGTTTAATAAATATTCTTTGTTGATTTACTTTTGAAGTATATAGTGGTAAATTGTGAACATCAGCTTTTCTGATTTGTTCTTCGATAATTTTGTTAGATAATTCTATATCATTTGCTGTTATAATATTTAGTAAATATTCATAAAAGTTCTCTGAGTCTTCTACTTTTTCTAAATTAGGAATGAAATTAGATTTTTGAATTTGATAATCTTTCATGAGCTCTTTTTTGGTTAATTCATAAGCTCTTGAGGGGTTTAAAGAAAGTAAATATTTATAAGATTGAAGTGTTCTATGATTTTCTTCTTCCCATATTTTCCAAAGTAAGTCATCATAAAGTTTATTTTGATACTCTAAAATTGCGTCAAAAACAAAATCAATGTGATATTCTTTAATATTATTATGTTCAACATCTGTAAATGGAATTTTTAATAACTCTAACGCTTTTTCATTTTTAAAACTGGCAATAGCTTTATAAAGCTCTCTCCATTCTTGACTGAAATGAGTTTTACTTAAAGTTTTTCTCAAGTGAGTTTCAAGTATTGGTAAATATTCTGGTCTTAAAAATTCTTGCATGGCAACGTATGTATAGAAATATCCACTTTCTTTGTTTTCGTAGTCTAAATTTCGATTGTTGATAATAAGTTCGATGTCTTGTTCATTTTGATATTTAGCTAAAGTAATTAAAGCACTTTGGTTATTTTCTTTAATTACAAGTTCGCGTAATTTTGGATAAAGTCTTTTTGTTGGTTTAGCATTAGCTATAGCTTTATATCTTGAGGATAATTTATTAGGTTTATAAATTAATAAGCTATCTAATTCAATCATTTCTTCTGGATTTAATTTATCTGAATGTAAATCAATATATTGGGGTGTCATAATTTGGATAAAAAAATCACCAACCATTTCTTGTCTTCCAATACAACCAAATTGAGTATTTATAAATTCACTATCATTTAAATGATTTATAACAATTGGGAAAATATTAATTTTTTTGATGTGGGATAATGCCCAAAAAGAATAACATCTAACAACACCATTTGGGTGATTTGTTAACTCAATAAGTTCATCATTTGTCGCAGTTATTTTTAGTTCTTCAAAATTATCCCATTGTTTAGGTTTCATTCCAGATTCATAAACAGCCGAGCTCATTAATTCATTTACTTTCTCGATTTTCTTTACTACTTTTTTAGTTTTGTTTGAAATTAATTTACCATTATATACAGTTTGACCGCTAGAAATTAATGCAGTAAATAAAATTATTATTGTAAGAAGTATTTTCATCTTGACTATTTGTTTAATATCAATATTATTGAATACATATAATCTTAAGTTTATGCATTAAATAATCGATTAATATATCTTTTCTTTCAAATATAATCAAATTTTCCTACAAACCCTTTCCAAGTTATCCAAAAAAAATCCGATCTGTTTTCACAAATCGGATTTCTCTATATATTTAGTACTTAAAACTTCGTACCTCATACTTATAAGTGAATTACTTCACCGTAAGCATCAGCTACAGCTTCCATAACCGCTTCACTCATGGTTGGGTGAGGGTGAACTGCTTTTAAGATTTCGTGTCCTGTAGTTTCTAATTTACGGGCTACAACTGCTTCTGCAATCATATCGGTAACACCAGCACCAATCATGTGGCAACCTAACCATTCACCGTATTTTGCATCAAAAATTACTTTTACAAATCCGTCTGGAGTTCCCGCTGCTTTTGCTTTTCCTGAAGCTGAGAAAGGGAATTTACCAATTTTCAATTCGTATCCTTTTTCTTTCGCTTGTTTTTCAGTCATACCCACAGAAGCAATTTCTGGAGTTGCATACGTACAACCTGGGATATTTCCGTAATCTAAAGGCTCAACGTGTAAACCTGCGATTTTCTCCACACACAAAATACCTTCAGCCGAAGCTACGTGAGCTAAAGCTTGTCCTGGCGTTACATCACCAATTGCGTAGTAACCTGGAACGTTAGTTTGGTAATAAGCGTTAACTAAGATTTTATCTCTATCGGTAGCAATACCGGTTTCTTCTAATCCGATGTTTTCGATGTTGGTTTTAATTCCAACCGCTGATAATAAAATATCGGCTTCTAAAACTTCTTCTCCTTTTGCTGTTTTAACGAATGCTTTTACGCCGTTTCCAGAAGTATCAATTCTTTCCACAGAAGAGTTCGTCATTACGTTAATTCCTGCTTTTTTCAAAGAACGCTCAAATTGTTTTGAGATGTCTTCGTCTTCTACTGGAACTACGTTTGGCATGAATTCAACAATCGTAACTTCAGTTCCCATTGCATTATAGAAATGAGCAAACTCAACTCCAATCGCACCCGAACCCACTACAATCATTTTCTTTGGTTGTTCAGGTAATGTCATCGCTTGGCGGTACCCGATTACTTTTTTACCATCTTGTGGTAAGTTAGGTAATTCGCGAGAACGTGCTCCTGTTGCAATGATGATATGATCTGCTGAATATTCAGTAACTTTTCCGTCAGCAGCAGTTACGTCTACTTTTTTACCTGGTTTTACTTTTCCAAAACCATCAATAACGTCGATTTTGTTTTTCTTCATTAAGAATTGAACACCTTTGCTCATTCCTTCTGCAACATCACGAGAACGTTTTACAACGGCGTTGAAGTCTTTATCAAATTCCTTAACGGTTAATCCGTAATCTGAAGCATGTTTTAGGTAATCAAAAACTTGAGCCGATTTTAATAATGCTTTCGTTGGAATACAACCCCAATTCAAACAAATTCCACCCAAATTTTCTTTTTCGATAACGGCTACTTTGAAGCCTAATTGTGATGCTCTAATAGCAGTTACATAACCACCAGGACCACTTCCTAAAACAATGATATCGTATTTCATTTTTAAAAGTATTTCAGTTTTATTTATAAGTTGCGAATTTAAGGAATTATTTTAAAAGTTTAAACGCAAAGTTTGCAAAGTTTTACGCAAAGAAACGCGAAGGAAATCTGTGATTATTTTAACCAAAAAGGACACTAGGAACACACAAGGAACACAAAAATAATCTGCGATTATCCATTCAATCCGCGTTATCTGCGTTCTAATAACTTGAAACCTGAAACTTGAAACTCAAAACTACTCAACTTCCACAGCAAACTGCGAATCGTACAATTTCTTATAATAACCATTTGGTTTATTCACCAATTCGCTATGTTTACCGAATTCTACGATTTGGCCTTTGTCCATTACGATGATTTTACTCGCGTTGATAACGGTTGCTAATCGGTGAGCGATTACGATAGAAGTTCTATCTTTTGTAATGGTTTCCGTTGCTTTTTGAATCAATTCTTCGGAATGCGTATCGATAGAAGAAGTCGCTTCATCCAAAATTAAAATACTTGGATTACTCACATACGCTCTCAAAAAGGCAATCAATTGGCGTTGGCCCGAAGATAACATCACTCCTCGTTCTTTTACGTTGTAATCGTAGCCTTCTGGTAAAGACATAATGAAATCGTGCACGCCAATTTTCTTAGCGGCTGTAATGACATCTTCTCGAGTAATAGCTTCGTTATGTAGTGTAATGTTATGATAAATCGTATCAGCAAACAAGAAAACATCTTGCAACACAATAGCAATTTGCTTGCGAAGACTTTCTAAGGTATATTCGTTAATATTTCTGTTATCAATCGTAATTTCACCCGAATTAATTTCGTAAAAACGATTCAATAAATTGATAATAGTCGATTTTCCAGCACCCGTACTTCCCACAATAGCAATGGTTTCACCCGGTTGGACTTCTAAATTGATGCCTTTTAAAACTTCTTCGTTTTTGATGTAACTAAAACGAACGTCTTTCAATTGAATCAACCCTTTAAAATGCGTTGCTTCAACTGTTCCGTTATCTTGAACGTTTTCTTCTTTTTCTAAAATTTCAAAAACTCTATCTGCAGCGATAATTCCCATCTGCATCACGTTGAATTTATCCGCAATTTGACGCAATGGGTTGAATAACATGTTGATTAACATTGTGTAAGCAAACAAATCTCCCACAGTAGTCAATGTGTCTCCATTTATGATGGAAATTCCAGCGTAATACACAATTGCACCAAGGGTTAATGAAGAAACGATATCGGCAATAGGGAAGAAGATGGAGTTGTACAAAATGTTTTTCAACCAAGCTACGTTGTGTTTCTGGTTGATTTCTTTGAACTTTTCTAATTCAATTGCTTCTCTGTTAAACAATTGTACGATTTTCATTCCTGTTAATCGCTCTTGTACAAAGGTGTTTAGGTTGGCTACTTCGTTTCGAACTTCGTTAAAAGCGACTTTCATTTTCTTTTGGAAAACATCGGTAGCGTATATTAAAACGGGCATTGCAGCTAAAACAATTAGTGATAATTTCCAGTTCATGAAAAACATAATTCCCAAAATCACAATCATTTTAAGCACGTCACTCACAATCATAAACAATCCTTGACTGAAAATACTGGCAATAGATTCGATATCGGAAACCGAGCGTGTTACTAATTTTCCAACAGGTTCATTATCAAAATACTTCATTTTAAACGAAGTAATATGATGGAATAATTTTTCGCGAATGTCTTTAATAATGTCTTGTCCGAGCCAGTTTGCCCAATAGGTAAAGTAAAACTGCGCTAATACTTCTAATAAAAGTACCACCGCCATAATGATTACATATAAAAGTAATCCGTTTTTGTCTTCGGGTTTGATGTATTCGTCAACCGTTTGCTTTAGTAAATAAGGTCGCGCTGCTGCGAAAATAGAAAGTAAGATAGCCCAAACTATTACCCAATTGAACCTTTTTTGGTAAGGTTTCGCATAGTGCAATACTTTTTTTAGTGAATTGGATTTGATGAGCTTCATTTATCTATTTTCTATATTCTGTGTTCTATTTTCTAAAATCTTTTTTTGTCTTCAATGTATGGATATGTCACATTCACCAAATACAATCCATGTGCTGGAACTGAAAATCCGGCTTTTCCTCTATTTTTACTTTCGATAATCGTTCTTAAATCAGCGACTTCTATTTTGCCTAAGCCAATATTTACCATAGTTCCCACAATCGCTCTTACCATATTTCGCAAAAATCGATCGGCGGTGATGGTAAAGATAAGCTGATTTCCCGATTGTTTCCAATACGCTTCCGAAATTTTGCAATTAAACGTATTCACATCGGTATGTACTTTCGAAAAACACTCAAAATCAATGTATTCGAATAAGATTTTACATGCTTCATTCATTTTATCCAAATCCAAATGATGCGAATGATACCAACTTCCATCAGTAATAAACGCATCTTTAAACGTGTGGATGTAATATTCGTAGGTTCTCGAACTCGCATCAAAACGCGCATGAGCCTCATCAGCTACTTTAAAAATACGATACACTACAATCGACGGCGGTAAAAACGAATTCAATTTGTGTGACCAATAGTCGGAATCCAATTCTAATTCGGTATCAAAATGCGCATACATTTGTTTGGCATGCACGCCAGAATCGGTTCTTCCGGCACCTACAATTGCGATAGTTTCTCTGAAAAGGGTAGAAAGCGCCTTTTCCAAAGTTTCCTGTACCGAAGCGGCGTCAGGCTGACTCTGAAATCCGTGGAAGTTTTTTCCGTTGTAGGCAAATTCTATGAAATATCTCAAAATTGGGTGTTCGGTTTTCTTAAATAGCTTGCAAATTTACAAAATTCAAAAGTAAAGTTCCTTTCAAATTATGATAATAAAAACTTAATTTTGTCTTATGAAGAAAATTCTATTGTTATCCGACACGCACAGTCACATTGATGATGCCATTTTGAAATACGTCAACCAAGCCGATGAAGTTTGGCATGCGGGCGATATTGGCGATTTAACTGTTACCGATGCGATTAAAAAATTAAAGCCTTTACGAGGAGTTTACGGTAATATAGACAATGACAAAGCAAGAATGGAATTTCCTTTAAATAATCGATTTTTCTGTGAAGGTGTTGATGTTTGGATTACGCATATTGGCGGTTATCCTGATAAATATAATCAAGCAATTCGAGCTGAAATCACTAAAAATCCTCCGAAATTATTCATTTGTGGACATTCGCACATTCTAAAAGTGCAATTTGATAAAAAACTTAATTTGCTTCACATGAATCCAGGCGCTTGTGGGAAATATGGTTTTCACCAAGTACGAACCATGTTGCGTTTTGAAATCGATGGCGATAAAATCCAGAGTTTGGAAATTATTGAGCTTGGGAAGAAATAGTGTTCAGTATTCAGTCGCAGTTTTCAGTTTAAATAAACAAAAAAATCCGAAACTTTCGCTTCGGATTTTTTCTTCGCACTAATAAACTAAGATGATAGGTTTATCGTAATCGATCAACAGATTTTACGAGATCTTCGTCCTTTTTAATTGCCTTGTTGGCCAAGACTAATAAAACGATAGAAATTGCAGGAAGAAACATCCCAATACCCTTCTCTGAAACCATGGTTTCTCCGGATAAGTTTAGCGAGCGATACACAAAAAATCCTAGTAAAATAAAGTTAAATATCATGTTCAATCTGTTTAACACAAATTGATGTTGTCTCTTTTTAAAATTGATAATACTAAAAACCGCTAATAAAGCTGAAACCACGAAAAAAATGATATACAATAAAGATGAAGTAAAAAACACTTCTTTTTTATCGGTTGTTGTCCATAAAGAAAACACAAATGGCAAAGCACCCATCGCAATAGCGCTGATAGCCATATAAACCGTTTGAATTCTTTGTATCATTTTGAATTGATTTGTTGAGCAAAAATAGTATTTCTTTTCAATTAAAACTATTGTTATATTCAAATTTATTCGTATTATTGCATTGTATTAGTCGTAAGTACTTCATTCTGCGACACCTTACACCTCAAAAAAAATCTATCATTTTTTTGTTTTAACCCTATCAACAATTTTATTCAACTTATATCCATGTTTGATATTGAAGTATTAAAGGAGATGAAACTCTCTGATTTGCAAGAGATTGCAAAAGTTGCGAAAATCAATAAATACCGTTCGCTAAAAAAAGACGATTTGGTATATATGATTTTAGATTTGCAAGCAGCTAAACCAGAAGTTATTAAATCAGATTTAGCTCCTGAACAGCCTACTGAGCAACCGAAAGAAAAAAGAGCGCGAATTACTCCAAAAAAAGAAGTTAACCAAGCGCCAAAAATCAAAAAAGACTTGTTTTCAAAACCTTTGAAAGATTTACCAGAAGATATTGTTCCTAAAGTAACTGAAAAAGTAGAAGAAGAAATCAAATCTGCTGAAACCAAAGCAGTTTCACCAAAGCCAAATGATAAGCTACCTCGTAAAGATTTTAAAAATAAGAAACCTTTACCAAATAAAGAAGCTACTAACGAAGATGTAGCTAAAATTGAAAAACCTGTAAAAGAAGTGACTACTACAGAAACTTCTCAGAATGATAAAAATTTGCCTAGAAATCCAAATCATAAGGCAAATCAAAATAACCCCAACCATCCTGATTACAAAAAAAGTAATCCTACCGAAGGAAGTAATGGAAACAATGGGAACACTACAAACACCAACAAAAATCCACATCAAAACAAAAAACAAAATTTCAGAGAGCCTGATTATGAGTTCGACGGAATTATTGAAAGTGAAGGAGTTTTAGAAATGATGCCTGATGGTTACGGATTTTTACGTTCGTCAGATTATAACTATTTAGCATCTCCAGATGATATTTATTTGTCAACGTCTCAAATTCGTTTATTTGGATTGAAAACGGGTGATACCGTAAAAGGAGTAGTACGACCTCCAAAAGAAGGAGAAAAGTACTTCCCATTAGTAAAAGTATTAAAAATCAACGGTCACGACCCACAAGTCGTGCGTGATAGAATTTCTTTTGAACATTTAACGCCAGTTTTCCCAACAGAAAAATTCAATTTAGCAGAGCGCAATAGTACGGTTTCAACTCGTATTATTGATTTGTTTTCGCCAATTGGAAAAGGACAACGTGGTATGATTGTAGCCCAACCAAAAACGGGTAAAACCATGTTGTTAAAAGATGTTGCGAATGCTATTGCGGCTAATCATCCAGAAGTTTATCTAATTGTTTTATTAATTGATGAACGTCCAGAAGAGGTAACCGATATGCAACGTAGTGTTCGTGGTGAAGTAATTGCTTCAACTTTCGACAGAGAACCACAAGAGCACGTTAAAATTGCTAATATTGTATTAGAAAAAGCAAAACGTTTAGTAGAATGTGGTCACGATGTAGTGATTTTATTAGACTCGATTACACGTTTAGCAAGAGCATATAATACAGTTCAACCTGCATCAGGAAAAGTATTGAGTGGTGGTGTTGATGCGAATGCATTACAAAAACCAAAACGTTTCTTTGGAGCGGCTCGTAATGTAGAAAACGGAGGATCGTTAAGTATTATCGCAACAGCATTAACAGAAACCGGTTCTAAAATGGACGAAGTTATCTTCGAAGAATTCAAAGGGACAGGAAACATGGAATTACAGTTGGACAGAAGAATTGCCAATAAACGTATTTTCCCTGCAATCGATTTGGTTTCTTCAAGTACGCGTCGCGACGATTTGTTGTTAGACGAAAACACCATTCAAAGAATGTGGATTATGCGTAAATACTTAGCTGATATGAACCCAGTAGAAGCTATGGATTTCATCCACGAGATGAAAATCGGAGTTTTTTTTATTTTAGCCTTTCCAAAATCCCTTTTCGTTTTATGATGTTTTTGTAATCCCACTGAATTTCTTTTGCTTTTTTTAGCCAATTTTCTAAATCGGTACTATTAATTTCGTCAAAAGAATTATAAAAAATAGAAGCATCTTGAAATTTACCTCCTAAAATATTTAGTTTAGTTTCTTCAAACGATTTTCCACTCCAAAACATCAATCTAATACCTTTCTTTTGTTTGCTGTAACCCACAATCGGATTACCATTTAAAAACCAAACAGGATGTGCGTGCCAAATTTTATTTTCAGCTTCAGGTAAATATAAGTTGATTTGTTCTGCTAATAAATTACAAATCAATTTGTCTTCTGCTGATTGCGTGTAATTGTAAGTTTGCACATCTAAATTCATAAGAAAGTTATTTCAATCAAATTTAATAAAAACTCCGAGAAGTCTCGGAGTTTAATTATAGTTTTATTTTGAAAAATAAATTTAAAAAATCTGTGTCATCTGTGTTCCAAAAAATTAAAACCCATTCACAATAGCTAAAAAGTCATCTGCTTTTAATGCGGCACCACCAATTAATCCACCATCGACATCAGGTTTTGAGAAGATTTCTTTGGCGTTATCTGGTTTTACACTTCCTCCGTATAAAATGGTTAAGTTGTCTGCAATGTCAAAGCCATATACTTTTTCAACTAAAGTTCGGATGAATTTATGCATTTCTTGCGCTTGTTCTGGTGAAGCCGTTTCGCCTGTTCCAATTGCCCAAACCGGTTCGTAAGCCAAAACAATATTCGCCCAATCTTTCTTCTCTAAATGGAATAATCCATCGCGTAATTGATTCTCAACAATATTAAAATGATTATTAATTTGTCGGTCTTTTAATTCTTCCCCAAAACAGAAAATAATTCGCATTTCATGTTTTAAAGCTGTATCCACTTTACTAGCTAATAAAGCATCAGTTTCATGAAAATAAGCACGTCTTTCGCTGTGACCCAAGATTACAGTGTTTACTCCAATATCAGTTAACATAGAAACTGCAATTTCACCTGTAAAAGCACCACCTTCCGCTTGGTGCATGTTTTGAGCGGCTACTGTAATTCCTTTTCCATTCGTAATTTCAACTGCTTTTGATAGGTTGACAAACGTTGGAGCTACAATGATTTCAGTAGTTGTATTTGGTTTTTTCGCTATAATTTCTTCTACTAATGCAACCGTTTCTTTTTGAGTTTTGTGCATTTTCCAGTTTCCGGCAACGATATTTTTTCTCATTGAAATTTCATTTTTAATAATTTCAAAAGTACTAATTTGTTTGTTTAATTAGTATTTTTTGGTCACCTCATTGTAATAAATTTACGCAAAGGTTTGCGAAGATTTGACTATTTATTTAACCTTGTTTAATACCTCTTTTATTTTGTCAAAATCTTTTTCTATGGCTCTGTATAAAACAATTTTACCGGTTTTGTCTACAATTAAGTATCTTGGAATCCAATCTACATCTAATGATTTTCCAAATGTTCCTTTCATGTTATCACCAATGAAATAATTCTCACCTTCCACTTCATGTTTTTCGATTCCTTGAATCCATTTTTCAAATGTTTTGTCAAAGGATAAGTTTACAAAAACAACGTCTTTACCATAAGTTTGGTTTAATTTTTTTACTTCTGGCATTGCTTTGATACAATCCGAACACCATGAAGCCCAAAGTTCTATAAATATTGTTTTTCCTTCATGTTTTTTTACTATTTCTTGAAAAGTAATTGGTTGATCATTTGTTGTTTTTAAAACATAATTAAGACTTTCATTTTTAAATGTACTTTCTTCTTTTTGAGCACAACCTAAAGTGCTGATTAGCATGGTTGCTAAAACGAATATTTTTTTCATAGCTTATTTTTTTAATTCCGAATACGGTTTTTTTATTAATTTTTTAAATTCAGCGCCATTGAATTTATTTTCGTTGATGCCGTCGTAGTATTTGAATTCGTTACCATTCCATAGATATTTTACTCCAGGAGTATCTCTTCCAGTGCCTAATTCGGTCCAGAATGGAATCACATCAATCATTTTGTATGGGAATTTCGTTCCTGCAAATTCAAAGAAAGTTGGAATTTTCTCTGGTTCTTCGTTCATGAAAATCACGTAAACAGGAGGGAAGTTCTTGTCTTTTTTACGCATTTCATTCAATTCTTTTGCGGTATCCATACAATGGTCGCAACCTGGAACAAAATAGCACAGAATCTTTTTATCGGTATCAATACCAGCAAAATATTTCTCGTAACCTGATTTTACTTTTTTAGGAGCGTCTTCGACTTTCTTTTCTTCTGCTTTTTTAATAGTATCTTTAGTGATTTCAGCCTTTGGCTCTTCAACAGTTAATAAAGCACTAGAATCTGCGATAACGCCTAAATTTTCTTGAATTTCAGAAGTTGGTTCTTCCATAGCTTCTGCAACTGGTCGAATAGGAGCCACCATAAAAAGTGCTAAAATACAACCTAAAGCAACCGATTTTAACAACCAAAAATTCGATTTTCCATCAGCAGGTAGTATTTTGAATAACCAAATTAACAATCCAATAGCAATGATATTTTTGATAATGGCTTCTACTGGTGTCATTGGAATTAATTCTCCAAAACAACCACAATTCCCTGCATTTCCACTTACAAATGTGGTGTAACTTAAGTGAATTGTGAAAACCGCTAATAACAAAATCGTAGCTGGAATTGTGATTTTTTTCAAGTAATCTTTTAATAAAATTGCAATTCCTAGTGCGAATTCAATTCCTATTAAAATTCTTGAGAAATAAGGTGCAAAACCTTCTGAAAATCCTAATGGATACAATTGTTTTACTTCAAAAGTGGATATCGCAAAATAAGGCGATGGATATAATTTGGCTATAGCCGAAACAATAAATAAGGCAGAAATAATTAGGCGTAAAATCCAACTTAAGTTTTCTTTTTTCATAGTTTTTAAATTACTCGTAATAAATTACAAATTATAAGTTTTCGGAACACAGATTGAAGAAATTTAAATAATTTTTAAAATCTTTTTATTGAGATTTTGATGATTTAGAAGTTCAGGTTAAACTACTCGGTGTATCTCAAAAAAAAAAACTAATTCAAAAAATCTCTGTGTAACTCTGTGTAATAACAAAACAAGAACGCTAAAATACAACTTACAAAAAAGGTAATGTGTTAACGACTTGTTATTTATTTTCCATTAAAATCAAAGCGAAAACCGAATAGTTAATCATGTCTTGGTAATTGGCGTCAATTCCTTCAGAAACTAAAGTTTTACCTTTGTTATCTTCAATTTGCTTCACGCGAAGTAACTTTTGAATGATTAAATCGGTTAAAGAACTGATTCGCATATCGCGCCAAGCTTCGCCATAATCATGATTTTTGTTTTCCATTAAGGCTTTGGTTTCAGCTATTTTTTCATCGTACAATCTAACGGCTTCATCAGCTGACATATCAGGTTGACTCGCAACTCCTTTTTCCATTTGAATCAATGCCATCGCACAATAATTAATGATTCCAATGAATTCTGAAGCTTCACCTTCGTCCACTTTTCGAATCTCATTTTCTTGTAAACTACGAATTCTTTGCGCTTTAATGAAAATTTGATCAGTTAATGAAGGTAAACGTAAAATACGCCATGCAGTGCCGTAATCATGTGCTTTTTTTGAAAATAAATCGCGACAAACCGCTATAACTTTATCATATTGTTGAGAAGTATTCGACATTATTTGCTTTATATTTGTGTGAGAATTTTCAAAAGTAAGGAATTAACTCAAAATTGAAAAGAAATAAAGATGAATATCAATTGCAACGGAAATTTAATCGATTTATCAACTCCAAAAGTAATGGGGATTTTAAATGTGACGCCCAATTCGTTTTACGATGGTGGCAAGCACAAAGAAATCAATTCGATTATTCATCAGGTTGACAAAATGCTTTCGGAAGGAGCTGATTTTATTGATATTGGAGCTTATTCGAGTAAGCCAAGTGCCGAATTTGTCTCGGAAGAAGAAGAAATCAAACGTCTGGTTCCGATTGTGAAATCATTGGTTGAAACGTTTCCCAATATTATTTTATCGGTAGATACATTTCGAGCTCAAGTCGCGAAAGCTTCAGTAGAAAATGGCGTAGCGATGGTAAATGACATTGCAGCAGGTTTGTTAGATGATAAAATGTTGGAAACCGTTGCCGAATTGAAAGTGCCGTACATCATGATGCACATGCGTGGAAATCCTCAAACGATGCAAAGTTTGACGCAGTATGATGACATTGTAAAAGAAATGATTTTCTATTTTTCGGAGCGAATTCAAAAGGCGAGAAGCTTTGGAATTTCGGATATTGTGATTGATCCTGGATTTGGTTTTGCCAAAACATTGGAACAGAATTACGAAGTATTGCATAAAATGGAGTTGTTCGAAATGTTAGAATTGCCATTACTAGCTGGAATTTCAAGAAAATCGATGATTTATAAAGTGTTGGAAAATTCGCCACAAGAAGCCTTAAACGGAACTTCGGTTTTGAATACAATCGCTTTACAAAAAGGAGCTAAAATTCTCCGAGTTCATGATGTTAAAGAAGCTGTTGAGTGTATAAAATTAGTTAGTAAATTAAAATAAAGAATGAAGAAATTAGTTGCTATTGTTGCCTTAATGGGTTTGTTTTCGTGTAATAACGAAGAAGTATTGTTACCTCAAGAAAGTGTTTCGGTTCTAAAAGAAATGACCGATCATTCTCCTATTTATATGTTTTTTAAAACCGAAGAAAATCCAGATATCAAAGAAAAAATAGATACGATTGTAGAAGTGAATCGAAAAAATTCAATTTCTTCAACCAATTGGGTTTTTAATATCGACAAACGTTTGCCGTTGAAATTAGTCATTCCAGAAGTGATGAATTTACAAGACAAAAAGAAACGCAGTTCGCATTCGAAAGAAGGAACTATGAACGTTTTTACCTATTCAGATAGTGTGGCTAAGACTTTGGCTTTTTTCCCTTTTACGGATGTTGAGTTTAAATACAGCAAGCATTTTTCTAAGTTTTTTATTAAAAAACACGCCGAGCATTATAGAAACTTCCACAATTTTACTGTGAATTTCAATAAAGACAACAAAATTACCGTTGACGGAAACGATGTTTCAAGAGAAGAGTTTGTCGATTTCATCAAAGAATTTGCAGACTTTACAAGTGATGGGAAAATCACGATGCTACATTTGAATTTCGATAATCGCTTAACGTATGATCAATACATTCAAAATAAAATTTTAGCTTGGAAAGCTACGAATAGTGAAATTCAATTATCTTCTTTTGAGTTTGTTTATGATGAGAAGAAGTTGCCGGAATGTGGGTGTAAGTTGTAATTTCAACTCACATTCCAAAAAAATACTTTTTAAAGAAATTTAGTTTACTTAATTTAAAATAGAGATAAAGGAACAGTAGTTCAAATATAATAACTATTACATAGAAGCTAAGAAGGTTTTGTTGTTCTACAACATAATAATTTTTTATATCGTTAGTAAAAAATAGTTTTGCTAGAAGTATAGGAAAAATATGCCATAAATAAAGTCCCAAAGAGTTAGTTCCAAACCATTTAACTTTATTGTTTAAGTTTGTTTCAGTGTTAGTGTAATAAGAGAAGATAAATATAACTAAGAGTGAATTAGATATTAAGTAAATAAATTTGTTTGCGATAAAATGTAAATTTAATAAATGGAAACCATTTAATATAAAAAATGGAATCATAACATAAATTAGCTTTTTAGGTTCTGCAATTTTATAATTTTTTAATGTACTGCCTAGAATGAAGAAAAAGAAAAAATGGGGTCTTACTACGTGTTGTATAATTCTTAAAAGTTTACTTAAATATCGTATTTCTGAGTGTAAATAAGTGAATTGCTCCAGAAGTAAAAAGAATATTGAAATAATTAAAGATATAACGACTATTTTTTTTGTTTCAATTTTTAGCTTTAAAAAAATCCAATAAACTATTATAAAACATAAAAAACTAGGTATAAACCACAAGTGATAAAAAGTATTTATAAACGTGAAATTTATTATATCTTGAAAATAGGAATTTGTTGGATTAAAATAGAAAAAGAAGTTAAAATAACAAAAGCTTGCTATTAGAAAAGGAATTAATATTCTGTATTTATAGTTATTAAAGACATCAATTATTGAAAAATGAGCTAATTTGTTGGTGTTTAAAAGAAATCCAGTTAGACCAAAAAATAAGGGCATGTGAAAACTATAAATGAAATATCTAATTTCATTATCTTGAAGACTTCCTTGTAAAATATGGCCTAC
>NZ_JAKLJH010000080.1 GCF_023151265.1 Flavobacterium sp. | reverse complement strand
AGAAGAACCAAAATTTCATATTTTATCTAAAAATCCATCATTATATAGAGAAATATGGACTTTCTATTATGTTTTTGAATCAAGTAAATTTGGAAATATGTTTTTCACAAAAGGAAATTGGAAATCAATTGATTAATAAATTAAATTACTTATAACATCTTAGAGATTATGCTTAACATTATCCAAAATATCAACAAAGCCTTTGATCACCGAATTCGTTTGGGGATTATGTCGATATTGATGGTCAATGAAAGTGCTGATTTTAATATGTTGAAAGAGTTATTAGGTGTAACCGATGGCAATTTAGCTTCACATACCAAAGCATTAGAATTAGAAAATTACATTCAAATTGAGAAACAGTTTATTGGTAAAAAACCTAACACAAAATATACTGCTACTAAAGAAGGTCGTGAGGCTTTTACGGCACATATTGAAGCACTTGAAAAATTAATCAAGAAAAGTTAACGCTATTTTTTTATCTATTTACTTTGAATTTCAAAGTACTTTTAATAACTAATTATGAGAGATTTATTCATCGAAAAAATGTACGAAATCAGTAAGAAACCGTATCAAAAATTCTTTAAAAAAGGGAACGCTTGGGATATCAATGTCAATCAGTTGATACAACTTCCTAATGATAGCTTGGGATTTCATTTGGGTTGCTTTTTACTAAAATACAACTTTGAAATCCAACCTAAATTGGAAGACCACGATATTATTCACGTATTAACCAATACTGGAATTTCAGTTGTAGACGAAATAGGAATGCAATATTATTTGTACGGAAACGGAAAACGAAGCTTGTATTTATGGATGGTAATTCTTTCAGGAACACTCTTCTATCCTACTCGATTTTCTTATTTCAAACAACAATTTCAAAGAGGAAAACAAGCGCATGAATTTTATGGATTGGATTTTTTGAATATGCTATCGGTTCCTATAACAAACATTCAACAAACTTTTAATATCAAATAATATGAACAAACTCATTAACATCAGTATGACCATCGGAATTTTATTCTTTATCGGAATGGAAATTATCAAAAACCTATCATCTGAAACAAAAACAAAACTCATAACCACATGGAAAAATATTTATTAAAACTTCCGTTTTCAATTCAAATAGCGATTTTATCTTTTTTAATTGGTACGTTATTGTTTGTAAGCTATTTTATATTTCCAAAATGGGATAATATCATATTAATAGGCATATTGTATGTATTAGCAGCCTTATTTTTTTAATATAATAGTCTTAATCAATCTGTGTGTAAACTTCATTACAGAACCTTTTCAAAGAAAAAATATTGCTTTACAAATGGTAATTGTCTTAACAAATATTCCTATTGCACTTTTTTATTTTTCAATTATTATCTATTCAATATCATCAAATTCACCTTTTTAAATCAAACATCATGGAAACACAAATGCAACAAGAACCAAAAGTACCGTTCTTTCAAACCACAACCGCTAAAATGATCATGGTTGGGATTCTAACTCTAGTATTAATCATTCCACTCGCTTTAGTACAAGAATTAATCGTAGAACGAAGCCAACGCCAAAAAGAAGTCATTACCGAAACCACTGCTAAATGGGGAAATTCCGTTTATTTTTATGGCCCTATTTTAAAAGTGCCGTATAAAGATCCAATGTCGGGAGCCAATAATTACGCTTATTTCTTTCCAGAAACTTTAAATAACAAAACCGAAGTTACCATGGTGAAACCATTGGAAAGAAGCATTTACAAATCGAATGTATTTACGACCAAAATGCAGTTTGATGGTAATTATACTAATCCAAATTTTGCTTCAAAAGGCATTCCTTCCGAAAACGTTTATTGGAATCGCGCTAAGATTTTGATTCGAACTACCAATTTGAAAAGTCTGAAAGACGAAGTAAAAATGAAAATTGGAAATCAGAATTTGGCTTTTGAGTCGGTAGCAAGTAATACAAACGATAGCATTGAAAGCCTGGAAACCAATTATTTTGATTACCAAAGTTTACAAAACGAAGCAAAATTCAATTTCACGATTTCCTTTAACGGAAGTAAGCAAGTAAAAATGGTTCCGATTGGAAAAACAACGGATGCTAAAATGACTTCGAATTGGAATTCACCGAACTTTAATGGCAACTTCTCTCCTATTTCAAGAGACATTACGGATAATGGCTTTGAAGCGAATTGGAAAATATTACATTTCAATAGACCATTTGCTCAAAACTATTTTGAAGTTTTACCTGAATTAGGTAAATATGCTTTTGCAGTTGATTTCATTACACCAGTAGATGAGTACCAACAAAGTGAGCGCGCTTCTAAATATGGATTTTTGGTGATTGGATTAACGTTTTTAATCTTCTTTTTAATTCAATCGATAAGTAAAATCAATATTCATATTTTTCAATATTCGATGATTGGAATTGCGTTAATCATGTTTTACACTTTACTGATTTCGATTACGGAACATAGTTCGTTTTCATTTGCTTATTTAGTGGCGGGAGCTTCTGTAATTATAATGATTTCGCTCTATTCGATTTCGATTTTAAAAGATAAAAAGTTTCCGATGTTCATTGGTGCTTCGTTAAGTGTTTTATACACTTTTATCTATGTAATTATTCAATTAGAAGATTATGCTTTATTAGTGGGAAGTATTGGATTATTCTTGATTTTAGCAGCCGTAATGTATTTCTCAAGAAAGATTGAGTGGAATAAATAAAAACAAAACCTCCGATTGAACATTCTCAATCGGAGGTTTTTACTTTAAACTTTTATTTCGAGTATTTCATAATAATTCGATCCCAAAAATTGCTATAAATAGCTAATAAGGTAACTAGGAATAAAAATAAATAATACCAAGCATTCAATAATAAGTCAGACCAAGCTAATAAGCCTTTAGAGAAACTAATAATAAGCAAAACTTGGGCACCATAAGGTAACAAACCTTGGAAAATACAAGAGAATATATCTAAAATAGTAGCTGTTTTCTTTGGATTAAGTTCATAATCATCATTAATTTCTTTGGCAATACCTCCAGTAACTACAATAGAAACGGTATTATTCGCTATGGCAACATTAACTAATCCTACAAGCGCTCCAATTCCCATTTGTGCCGATTTCTTCGTTTTGATGCGTTTCTTAATTTGATGCAACAAATAAGTAATTCCACCTGCTTTTTCAACCAAAGCCGCCAAACCTCCTGTTAACATGGATAATAAAAAAATATCCGTCATACTTGTAAAACCTTGATAAATGGTCTTTGAAAAAGTTAAAAGCGTAAAATCGTTCGAAATAAAACCAATAAGTCCGGCCGAAAGTATACCAATAAAAAGTGTATAAAAAACATTAATCCCAATTAAAGCCAAAACAATAACTAACACATACGGTACAATGGCAATTAATTCATACTCTTCTGCTACTACTTTCAATTGACCTTCTCCATATCCTAAAAATAATAGTACAACAATCGTTAACAGAGCTGCAGGAAGTGCAATAAATAGATTTACCTTAAACTTGTCTTTCATCTTACATTCTAAGGATTGTGTTGCAGCAATTGTCGTATCAGAAATCATGGAGAGATTGTCTCCAAACATGGCGCCACCTAATAAAGAACCTCCAATTAAAGGAAGGGATGCACCTGACTTATCAGCTAATGAAATAGCTATTGGACCTAAAGCCACTATTGACCCTACGGATGTTCCGGTGGCAGTAGATAAAAATGCTGCAATTAGAAAGATTCCCAAAGGAAAGTAGGAAGAATTGATGTTTTCTATTCCCAAATTAACTACTGCGTCAACTCCTCCCATACTTGTGGAAACTGCCGCAAAAGCTCCTGCCAAGAGATAGATAAGACACATCGTAATAATCTTAGAATCACCACAACCTGCTATCAGACTAGAAACCTTTTCGTCTGAAGTACCTTGAAAAAGTATAAAAGCAGTAATTATTCCTAAAATAACAGCAATTGATGAAGGTAAAGCGTAAAAATCATTTAGTAAAATTCCACTACCTAGAAATGTAAAAATAAAGACAGCTAAAGGCAGTAAAGCAAATAAATTGCCATTGTTTTGTGTTTGTTTCATGCGTATTTTTTAAAATTACGTATCACGAAACCCAAAATAAAACGATGAAAAAAGAGAATAAACAACATTTTTTCCAAAAGTATTGGCTTATCGTTTTAGCACCTTGCTTGTTGTTGCAGGTTGCTATCTTTGAAAAGATTCGTGATAACGTTGGCAAAATTAAATTAAAAAAATGGTAAAAAAAAACTCCGTCACAACATTACGTCATGACGGAGTTTTTTGATGATATATTTCTAATGACTTCCTTCTACTTCAATAGCATCTACATCAATGTTTTGTTTCTTTAATAAACCTTTTACTAAAATAGCAAATAATGTTAAGTAAGCGAAACATACAACTGCAACAATGTATGATTGGTGAATTCCAATAATATCAGATAATTTACCTTGTAATGGAGGAATAATTCCACCTCCTAAAATCATCATTACTAAGAATGCCGAACCTTGAGAAGTATATTTTCCTAATCCAATAATGGACAAACTAAAAATAGAAGGCCACATAATACTACAAGCTAATCCACCTGATAAAAAAGCGTAAATAGCAACTGTTCCAGTACTAAATAATCCAATTAACATTGCAATTACACCAAAAGTTCCAAAAATCATTAAAGTTCTTGCTGGTTTATCTTTACTTAAAAAGAAAGCTATAATTTGAATAATTACACAAACGATATACCAATACAAGGGTTTCATATCTTTCCCAGAAATAATATTTACTCCTAAAATGATTCCGAATGCAATAATTGGTACAATAAGTAAAGCTATTGTTTTCTTCATTCCTTGCAAATTGAAAACACTGATAGCTCCTGCCCATCTTCCAATCATTAAACTTCCCCAATACATTGAGATATAAGGCGCTATTTCTGAAGATTGTAAACCTCCAAATTCATCTAATTTTAATAATTCACCTAAATTACTTCCAACAGCAACTTCCACTCCAACATAGGTAAATATTGCCAACATCCCTAAAACTAATTGTGGATATTGCATTGCTCCCCAACCTTCCGATTTCTTTTTTGCGGATGTGTAAGAAAACATCAAACCTCCAACAACTACTAGTAAAGCTCCTGTAAGCCAAAGCATTCTTTTTTGTTCTAAAGGTTCCTGCAAAGATTTTATTACTGCCTCTTTAACAAAAATTTGACTATTTTCATTATTTAGATGTTTATACGCCTGATCTAGATTATTGTTTTCATTTATTTTTTTCAGCTCAATAATTTCATTTTGTATTTTTTCAATTTTCAAAGCTTCCTCACTTTTATAGCTTTGAAATACAGGTGTAAACATTATTGCTAACAAAACAGTCATAACAACTAATGTTCTTAAAGCTTTATTAGCTTTTTCCATTGGTTCGTTTGCAATTCCGCTAGGTACTTTTTTCGAAAACCAAAATAAAGCTGCAGCGGCCACAAATAACAACCCAACACCAACATATAGCAATACCACTTTATTAAGCTCTAATGTTTTAATTTGTTCGTCAGAAACCGAAGCTGCTGTGCCAAATAACGCTAATGCTACAATGATAGGTCCAATAGTAGTTCCAAAAGAATTAATTCCTCCGCCAAGATTTACTCTACTCGCTCCTGTTTTTGGATCACCTAACAGAATAGCAAATGGATTGGCTGCAGTTTGTTGTAATGAAAAACCTAATGCTACAATAAATAATCCAACTAACATTCCTGCGTAAACACTTGCTTCAACGGCAATAATCATGGCGCCTGCTCCTAGTGCTGAAAACAATAATCCGTAAACAATACTTTTCTTATAACCCCATTTGCCTACGATATCTTTTCCAGATAAATCCCCTAAAGCAAACAATAATAAGGCTCCAATGTAATAAGCTGTATAAAATGCAAAATCGACCAACTGAGATTGAAATTGATCTAGTGAAAAATAACTTTTACAAAATGGAATAAAAATACTGTTTCCAGCTGCGATAAATCCCCAAAAGAAAAACACTGTAATTAGCGTATATAATGCAGGATAATTGGTCTTGTTTTGATTGTTCATTAGTTAGTGATTAGTTTTAACAAATATATACGTTTTATTATAAAAACAAAAAACCCGATGAAAACATCGGGCTTGTTATTATTTTGAAGCTACAGCTTCTTGTTTTTCATCTACATAATCTTGTAAATATTTGAAACGTTCTGTTAGTTGACCGTTTTCAGTAATCTTAGCTCTTTGCAAAATTCCGTCTTTATCTCCATTAAAGAAAGCTGGAATTACATGTTGCATAAACATTTCTCCAAAACCTTCACTGGCATCTTTAGGTAATTCACAAGGTAAATTATCAACCGACATTACCATAATTGAAGCTGGATGTGTAAAAGGGACTTCTTTATGCTCGCTTGGTAAGTATCCAAAGAAAGGCTCTGCAATTGTTGATGCTTTGATGGTACAAGCTACTGGTCCATCAACATCACAAGAAATATCAGCCACTACTTGAATTTTATTATCCGCTGCACGAAGCATTTCATGAGTTAAAATATCTGGAGAACCATTTCCGTGAAAATGACCAGCAATATACATGTCGGCTACTTTCGTAAAACGCTCGAAATCTGACACATAATCTTGTGGGTTTTTATAGAAATCATTATTATCTAAAACCTGACCATCTATGCGTTTATTATAATCTAATACGTCGATTTGAGTGTAAACAGGTTCTGTATATTTTTTGTTTAAGAAATCTTCAACATTAACTTGCTTGATTTTAATTCCATCTAAAATTTCTTTGGCTCCCATTCCCACTTTACCATGACCCGTAAGTACAATTTTTATATTTGGAAGTGTTTGACGCTTTAAACGTGCAATTAAATCTTCTTTTCCACTTAACGTTTCTGCTTTTGGCAAAGTAAACAAATCATATTTAATCCCGAATCCTCTAAAACCATTGTAAGCTCCTACCAATCCAGCATAACGACCAAAACCAATTAATCTATGGTTATTAGCATCCACAATCGTTTCGTGATCATATAATTCGATATTTTTTTCTAAAATAGCTTGTAATAATTTACGATTGTAAGGTTGTTTTTTTATCGTATGCGAAAAGAAAAAGTATTTTTTGTTTGGAATTAGAGCATCTAATGGAACTTCTTTTACCCCAAAAAGCACATCACAATCTGACATGTCAGTAGTTACATTTAGTCCTAAATCGCGATATTGCTCATCTGAAAAAATTCTAATATCCGAACTTTCTACTTTTATTTCCGCTTCGGTATGTTCTGATTTTAAGCGTACTAACTCTTCTGGAGTAAATACTACTCTTCTATCTGGTGGATTTTTTCTTTCTTTTATAATTCCAAACTTCATAGCAAACAATATATTTAACTGAATATTGATTTAATGTTACAAATATAACTTTAAAGAAGCGACTATGCAAAGTTTTTTTAATTGAAAAAAAGAATGTAATTTTGGCTCACTTTTTGAAGAATACCATTTAGAAAGTATTCTACTTATTTCACATGGGGTCGACTGGTTTTGACAGCGAGTGGAATTGATTAGTAAGCACGTCGAGCATTGTATGTTTAGCTCGTAAATCCAAATATACAAACCTATAAACGGCGAAAATAATTACGCTTTAGCTGCTTAATCTGAATTATAGTAAGATTTGCCTAGTTCCTACCAGGTAGGAAAGCTAGATTCTCCTCAAAAGCCTTGGTTTATGGCGGTTGGTTAAGGGGAACCGTAAAAGTAGACCTAGGAACGGTAATGCTTTAAATCCGTTCTGACACTGACAGAGCTAAGCAAAGAGTGGCGGTTTCTAGCCTTGCTCTTTGTCGAAAATCTAAGATGAAACTAAGCGTGTAGAAAGCTATTTGATTGCTTGTTTGGACGAGAGTTCGATTCTCTCCGACTCCACAAAAAATCCTGTAAAGTACTTATTTTACAGGGTTTTTTATTTCCAATAAGGAAATTCACTTTCATTTAAAGATAATCATTTTTCCATAAAAACTTTTACTCTTTATAATTTCAATTTATTATTGTTTTTATTTATAAAATTAAAACTTCGATTTATCAAAACAACTTATCAACAAAAACGAATTATAATTTGTTGATTATTATTTATTCAAACAAGACTAAAAAGTCTTTTTAATATTTAAATTTGTTCCATACCACAATTAAAATTCTGCAGTATGGATAAATTTGTAATCAAACGAAATGGCACGTATTTACCATTTGAACCTTTTAAAATAGAAGAAGCCATTACAAAAGCTTTTGCTAGTGTAAGCGAAACTTTAAATCCAAAAGTAATTGAAACCGTGTTCCAATTGTTATCGCACGAAGACACTTGGGCAGTAGAAGATATTCAAGATAAGATTGAAAAAACGCTTTTCGAATACGGTCATTATGAAGTGATGCGTTCTTTCATGTTGTTCCGTCACACCCGAAAACTGCAGCGCGAACACGTTTTAGGATTAAATGATGACACCACTTATGTTGATAGCACCCAAACAATAGAAGAATATACCAACCAAACGGATTGGCGCATTAACGCCAACGCCAATACTTCGTATTCGAACGCAGGTTTAGTTAATAATGTCGCAGGAAAAATCATTGCTAATTATTGGTTAGACAAAATTTATTCTAAAGAAGAAGGTTATGCGCACCGAAATGGCGATATTCATATTCACGATTTAGATTGCTTAACTGGTTATTGTGCGGGTTGGAGTTTACGCGTTTTATTAAATGAAGGTTTTAACGGTGTCCGTGGCCGAGTGGAAAGTCGTCCTCCGAATCATTTTAGAGAAGCATTAGGACAGATGGCGAATTTTCTTGGGATTTTACAAAGTGAATGGGCCGGTGCTCAAGCTTTTAGTTCGTTTGACACCTATTTAGCTCCTTATGTTTTCAAAGATAATTTATCGTATGAAGATGTTTTAAAAGCGATTCGAAGTTTTGTTTACAATTTGAATGTGCCTGCACGATGGGGACAATCGCCGTTTACGAATATTACTTTGGATTGGGTAGTTCCTGACGACTTAAAAGAGCAAATCCCAACTCGAAACGAACAGCATCTTTTCAAAGGAATCACTTCAAAAGATTTTATAAAAAGAGCCAAAGAAAGAGGCCTTTCAGACATAAGCGAAATGCGTTACGAACACTTTCAGAAAGAAATGAATCTCATCAACAAAGCCTATTATACGGTTATGACCGAAGGCGATGCGCATGGACAACCGTTCACCTTCCCTATTCCAACGGTCAACATTACCGAAGAGTTTGATTGGTACGGAGAAAATACCGATATTCTTTTCGAAAATACAGCGAAAATTGGTTCGTCTTATTTCCAGAATTTCATCGGAAGTCAATATACGTATGATGAAAACGGCAATAAAGTTGAAAATCCAAATGCCTACAAACCCAATGCCGTACGAAGTATGTGCTGCCGTTTACAACTCGATTTACGCGAATTATTAAAAAGAGGAAACGGTTTATTCGGTAGTGCGGAAATGACGGGAAGTATCGGTGTGGCGACTATCAATATGGCGCGATTGGGTTATTTGAACAAAGGTAATAAAGCCAAATTATATTCCGATTTAGATCGTTTGTTAGAAATTTCGAAAGCGACATTAGAGAAAAAACGCGTTTTTATTCAGGAAATGTACGATAGAGGATTGTTTCCCTATACCAAACGTTATTTGCCTCATTTCAGAAATCACTTTTCTACAATTGGTGTGAACGGAATTAACGAAATGATTCAAAATTTTAGTGATGGAAAAGAAGATATCGTTTCGGATTACGGAATGGCGTTCGCAACCGAAATTTTGGAACACATTCGAACCAAAATGAGAGCTTATCAAGAAGAGACTGGTAATTTATACAATTTAGAAGCCACTCCTGCAGAAGGAACTACATATCGTTTTGCGAAAGAAGACAAAAAACGTTATTCCGATATAATTCAAGCAGGTGAAGGCGAAAATATTTACTACACGAACAGTTCGCAATTACCAGTAGATTACACCGAAGATCCGTTTGAAGCTTTGTTGTTACAAGACAATTTACAATGTCAATACACTGGAGGAACGGTTTTGCACTTGTATATGAACGAAAAACTAAGTTCGGTAGAAGCGTGTAGAAATTTCATTAAAAAAGTAATTACGAATTTCAAATTGCCTTACATCACGGTGACTCCAGTTTTCAGCGTTTGTCCGAAACATGGCTATTTGAATGGCGAGCACGAGTATTGTCCAAAATGCGATGAAGAATTATTAGCAACCTTAAATACAACATCCTATGCAAACACAAACCACTGAAGCTTTGCTTCAACACAATGAAAAAAGAACCAAATGTTTGGTTTATACACGAGTAATGGGCTATCACAGACCTGTAGAAAGTTTTAATATTGGAAAAAAAGGTGAACACAAACAACGAACCCACTTTAGAGAATGTAAATCTTGATTTTCTAAACAAAAAAGCCATTCATAGTTTTACACCCTTCACACTGTTAGATTATCCCGATAAATCGGCTTGTATCTTATGGTTTGCAGGGTGTAATATGAAATGTGATTATTGTTACAATCCCGAAATAGTTTTCGGAAAAGGCTCTTTTTACTTTTCCGAAATCATTTCGTTTTTAAAATCCAGAAGCAATTTGTTGGATGCCGTAGTTTTTAGCGGTGGCGAATGTTTGATACATAAAGACATCATTTCATTCATAAAATTAGTAAAAAGTCTAGGATTTTTAATCAAAGTGGACACCAATGGAAGTCAGCCCAAAGTACTCGAAAAACTAATAGAAGAACATCTCATCGATTATGTAGCATTGGATTTTAAAGGTACAAAAGAGAAATTCTTTGCGATTACAAAATCGGATTTTTATACTCAATTTCTAAGTTGTTTGGAATTGCTTCAAGCGAGTTCCATTTCATTTGAAGTCCGAACTACTTATCATTCCTCTTTATTGAATCCAGAGGATATTGCTGCAATGCAACACGTTTTATTGGAATTAGGTTACGACAAAAACTATTACATTCAAAATTTCAGAAATTATCAAAACACGATTGCTCCACTACCCGATTCGCAATCCATTTCGGAAAAGGATATCCATCAGAATATGACTAAAATCATATTTCGATGATTTAAAATCCCTAACTTTGTGTAAATTTTATCTATGTTTTCAAAAACCTGTGAATATGCCATACGAGCTACCATTTACATTGCCTCAGAATCGTCTGCTGGCAAGCGTTGCGGTATTCGAGACATTGCCAGAAAAATTGAATCGCCAGAGCCTTTTACAGCTAAGATTTTACAACGTTTGGTAAAAGCCGACATCATAAAATCGATTAAAGGAAATGGTGGTGGTTTTGAAATCGAAAAGGTACAATTGAAACACATTAAGTTAGAACAGCTCGTAAAAGCTATCGACGGAAATGACTTATTTGACCGATGCAGTTTAGGCCTTCATGATTGTTCCGACAAACAACCATGTCCTTTTCATCATAAGTACAAGCCATTACGTGAAAATTTAAAGAAAACGCTTAAAGAAACCTCTCTTTTGGATTTAATTAGTGAATTCAATACCGGAGAGACTTTCCTTAAGCTTTAAAAAATTTAATTAAATAAAAGATAAAAATATCCTCTAATGAAAACAACTTCGGATTTAAAAGAGAAAATTCTTGAATTGAAAAAAAGGAAAAATGCGGTTATACTTGCGCATTATTATCAAGAAGAAGCTATTCAAGAGATTGCTGATTTTGTGGGTGATAGTTTAGAATTATCAAGAAAAGCATCGCAAGTTGATGCGGATATTATTGTTTTTGCTGGCGTCTATTTCATGGCAGAAACGGCTAAAATTGTCAATCCGAATAAAAAAGTAATCGTTCCCGATGTAAAAGCAGGTTGTTCCCTTGCCGATGGTTGTCCACCAGATGAATTCAAGAATTTCTTAGAAAAATATCCGAATCATACCGTTGTAACTTATATCAATTGCACAGCTGAAGTTAAAACCTTAACCGATATTGTTTGCACTTCTTCCAATGCTAAAAAAGTAATTGCATCTATTCCAGAAGACCAACCTATTGTGTTTGCTCCTGATAAAAATTTAGGCAAATATTTAATTGCTGAAACAGGTCGTGATATGGTTTTATGGGAAGGTTCTTGCAT
>NZ_JAKLJH010000079.1 GCF_023151265.1 Flavobacterium sp. | reverse complement strand
CTGTGTTTTTGATAAACAGTCGCCTGGATCTTTTCACTGCGGCCAGCATTGCTGCTGGCGACCTTTCTCCCGAAGTTACAGGTCTATTTTGCCTAATTCCTTAGCCATGAATCTCTCGAGCACCTTAGGATTCTCTCCTCAACTACCTGTGTCGGTTTACGGTACGGGTACTTATAATCTAAGTTTAGAAGATTTTCTTGGCAGCCTTTAGGTACACTATCTCGTTGTCCGAAGACTCTGAGTACTATCGCATTTCACCAGTCCCAGCGGATTTGCCTACCGGGCCTATAGCTAAGTGCTTTAACGAACTATTCCGTCAGTTCGCGGTACTTTCACCACTGCGTCTCTCCATCACAATTATAAGTAGTACGGGAATATTAACCCGTTGGCCATCGACTGTCCCTTTCGGGTTCGCCTTAGGACCCGACTAACCCGCAGCTGATTAGCATAGCTGCGGAAACCTTAGTTTTTCGGTGTGCGGGTTTCTCGCCCGCATTATCGTTACTTATGCCTACATTTTCTTTTCAAATCCATAGCTTCGGTAGTATGCTTATGCCCGATTATTATCCATGCTCGTCCGCTCGACTAGTGAGCTGTTACGCACTCTTTAAATGAATGGCTGCTTCCAAGCCAACATCCTAGCTGTCTGGGCAGACAAACCTCGTTTTTTCAACTTAGCATACATTTGGGGACCTTAGCTGATGGTCTGGGTTCTTTCCCTCTCGGACATGGACCTTAGCACCCATGCCCTCACTGCTGGTAAACATTATATAGCATTCGGAGTTTGTCAGGAATTGGTAGGCGGTGAAGCCCCCGCATCCAATCAGTAGCTCTACCTCTATATAACTTATACCCAGCGCTGCACCTAAATGCATTTCGGGGAGTACGAGCTATTTCCGAGTTTGATTGGCCTTTCACCCCTACCCACAGGTCATCCGAAGACTTTTCAACGTCAACCGGTTCGGACCTCCACTATGTGTTACCACAGCTTCATCCTGCCCATGGGTAGATCACACGGTTTCGCGTCTACCATTACTGACTAAAGCGCCCTATTCAGACTCGCTTTCGCTACGGATCCACACCTGAAGTGCTTATCCTTGCCAGCAACGGTAACTCGTAGGCTCATTATGCAAAAGGCACGCCGTCACCCCACGAAAGGGCTCCGACCGCTTGTAAGCGTATGGTTTCAGGATCTATTTCACTCCGTTATTCACGGTTCTTTTCACCTTTCCCTCACGGTACTGGTTCACTATCGGTCTCTCAGGAGTATTTAGCCTTAGCGGATGGTCCCGCCAAATTCACACAGGGTTTCACGTGCCCCGCGCTACTCAGGATACCACTATCTATATCTTCTCTTACCCATACAGGACTATCACCCTCTTTGGTTAACCTTTCCAGGTTATTCCGGTTCAATCCGCATAGAATGTCGTGGTCCTACAACCCCAACATTGCCGTAACAACATTGGTTTGGGCTAATCCGCGTTCGCTCGCCACTACTTACGGAATCACTTTTGTTTTCTTCTCCTCCGCCTACTTAGATGTTTCAGTTCAGCGGGTTTGCCCCCTATCGGGTAATGCATCTTCAATGCATTGGGTTGCCCCATTCGGATATCTACGGATCAATTCGTGTGTGCCAATCCCCGTAGCTTTTCGCAGCTTATCACGTCCTTCATCGCCTCTGAGAGCCAAGGCATCCCCCATACGCCCTTATTTTGCTTATGTGCCGCCTAATTTTATATAATAAAACTAGGACTTTCTTTAATAAAATCGTAACATGTTACGATTCTACTGTACTTTCTACTTTTTAAATGTATTTTATCTCAATATGTCAATGAACGGTTTTCCTTTCGGAATCGTGGAGAATATCGGAGTCGAACCGATGACCTCCTGCGTGCAAGGCAGGCGCTCTAGCCAGCTGAGCTAATCCCCCAATTTGAACTCAGAATTATGAATTCAGAATTACGAATTATGAATCCCAACTTCCAGAATTTCCTTCAAACAAGCTTAAAAAAGTAGTCCCGGGCAGACTCGAACTGCCGACCCCTACATTATCAGTGTAGTACTCTAACCAGCTGAGCTACGAGACTCTGTTTTCTTTGCTTATTCTTATTTTTTAAATTAACAGCGAGAGTAATATCTTCCTTTCAACTAAAACCTAACGGTCAAATCTTCTCTAGAAAGGAGGTGTTCCAGCCGCACCTTCCGGTACGGCTACCTTGTTACGACTTAGCCCTAGTTACTAGTTTTACCCTAGGCAGCTCCTTGCGGTCACCGACTTCAGGCACCCCCAGCTTCCATGGCTTGACGGGCGGTGTGTACAAGGCCCGGGAACGTATTCACCGGATCATGGCTGATATCCGATTACTAGCGATTCCAGCTTCACGGAGTCGAGTTGCAGACTCCGATCCGAACTGAGATAGGTTTTGTAGATTCGCTCCTGCTCGCGCAGTGGCTGCTCTCTGTACCTACCATTGTAGCACGTGTGTGGCCCAGGACGTAAGGGCCGTGATGATTTGACGTCATCCCCACCTTCCTCACAGTTTACACTGGCAGTCTCGTTAGAGTTCCCGACATGACTCGCTGGCAACTAACGACAGGGGTTGCGCTCGTTATAGGACTTAACCTGACACCTCACGGCACGAGCTGACGACAACCATGCAGCACCTTGTAAATTGTCCGAAGAAAAAACTGTTTCCAGTCCTGTCAATCTACATTTAAGCCCTGGTAAGGTTCCTCGCGTATCATCGAATTAAACCACATGCTCCACCGCTTGTGCGGGCCCCCGTCAATTCCTTTGAGTTTCACACTTGCGTGCGTACTCCCCAGGTGGGATACTTATCACTTTCGCTTAGCCACTCAGATTGCTCCGAACAGCTAGTATCCATCGTTTACGGCGTGGACTACCAGGGTATCTAATCCTGTTCGCTCCCCACGCTTTCGTCCATCAGCGTCAATCACTTAGTAGTAACCTGCCTTCGCAATTGGTATTCCATGTAATATCTAAGCATTTCACCGCTACACTACATATTCTAGTTACTTCCTAAGCATTCAAGTCTTACAGTATCAATGGCAGTTCCATCGTTGAGCGATGGGCTTTCACCACTGACTTATAAGACCGCCTACGGACCCTTTAAACCCAATGATTCCGGATAACGCTTGGATCCTCCGTATTACCGCGGCTGCTGGCACGGAGTTAGCCGATCCTTATTCCTACAGTACCGTCAAGCTCCCACACGTGGGAGGGTTTCTTCCTGTATAAAAGCAGTTTACAATCCATAGGACCGTCTTCCTGCACGCGGCATGGCTGGTTCAGTCTTGCGACCATTGACCAATATTCCTCACTGCTGCCTCCCGTAGGAGTCTGGTCCGTGTCTCAGTACCAGTGTGGGGGATCTCCCTCTCAGGACCCCTACCCATCATCGTCTTGGTAAGCCGTTACCTTACCAACTAACTAATGGGACGCATGCTCATCTTATACCGTTGGAACTTTAATTACATCTTGATGCCAAGTCGTAATGCTATGGGGCATTAATCCAAATTTCTCTGGGCTATTCCCCTGTATAAGGTAGATTGCATACGCGTTACGCACCCGTGCGCCGGTCTCAAACACCGAAGTGTTCTACCCCTCGACTTGCATGTGTTAGGCCTGCCGCTAGCGTTCATCCTGAGCCAGGATCAAACTCTTCATCGTATATTGTTTGATAGATTGCTCTATCTTGTTTTATTCGATTCAAGTCGCTAGGTTGTTTTCAATTTACTCGAAAAATCTTACTCTCTCTTATTTTCAAAATTACATCGCTGTAATTTTGTGCTGTCAATTCAATATGTCTATGAACGTGTCATTCTTTGTTTTTTTGAGACAAGTTAGTAACTTGTCTTTACATCGCCACTGTTTCAGTTAGCGGGTGCAAAAGTACAACTCTTTTTTAATCTGGCAAGCTTTTTTGAAAAAATTTTTTGATTATTTTTTCTCGACCACTTACCCAATATTTTTAAGAACTTGTACGCTCCGATTCTTTCGTTTCGGGTCGGCAAAGATACTACCTTTACTTTTTATTATCCAAATCTTTTTTCAACTTTTTTTAAAGTTTTTTTGATTTGTTTAATCTTCAGTTTGTGTGTGAACTTCTGCTCTAATAATCTTTTCCGTAACCACAAGCCTTTTATAATCTTTTTTTTGTCTTTTTTTTCATGTTTTTCTTAACATGCTGATAACAAGGATTTAATATAGAAAAGTTTTTTACATCCCCCTAACCCCCTTCGAAGGGGGAATGCTTTCTAAGAAGGATTCGTTTATTTTGTTTTATACTATATATGTATGGTTTCAAGTTTCAAGTTTCAGGTTGTGGGCTTAACTGCGTTAAGCGGTAGCCTGCTGCGCAGGAGATTCCTAATCTGCGGAATGACAACTCGCAGGGGCGAGGGGGATTATTTAATGAGGTATTATTTGCTTGAATTTTGAATGAGGATTACTTCGCCAGTTCGAGCAAAGCTCTCGGGTAACGAATTTTGAATAGTGAAGTTTTTCAAATATTGTGGTTACATCCCCCTAGCCCCCTTCGAAGGGGGAATTACTCCTACATATATAATAGTGTGATTCCGTTTTCAGTTGTGGGCTTAACTGCGTTAAGCCATAACCTGCTACGCAAGAGATTCCTCTTTTTCGGAATGACAGCTCGCGGTGCGAGGGATTTGTGCTCGCTTCGCGAGCCAGTGGAATGGTTATCTGGAATACCAAACGTCTTGAATAGCCCCGATGGGAGTGGAAATCTTTTTTTGCCTTGTTTCGAATTCACTTAAATATAACATGGCAAAAAAAATTGTAGCGGACAGCGGGACTAAAAGTCTTTATGGAATGCGAAACGTGTGCTTCTAATCTTTTTTAACATTATACCTTATATATATTGTATGGATTTTATTAATGGTTTATATTTGCAACTTATAAATTTTAAAAAATGATAAAAGTTACTTTACCCGACGGGTCGGTTAAGGAGATGGCTCAAGGAGTTACTCCGATGGATGTTGCGAAAAGCATTAGTGAAGGTTTGGCTAGAAACGTGATTTCGGCTTCCTATAATGGTACCACTATTGAAACGACGACGACCTTAACGACGGACGGTACACTTATATTATATACGTGGAATGACAAAGAAGGTAAAAAAGCTTTTTGGCATTCGACTTCGCACGTGATGGCGCAAGCTTTGGAAGAAATTTTCCCTGGAATTAAATTAACACTTGGACCTGCGATTGATAATGGTTTTTATTACGACGTAGATTTTGGTGATAAAAAAATTACGGATGCCGATTTCAAAAAGATTGAAGATCGTGTGTTAGAAATTTCAAGAGAGAAGCATGAATTTAAAATGCGTCCGGTTTCAAAAGCGGAAGCATTGGAGGTTTATAAAAATAATGAGTACAAAACCGAATTGATTTCGAATTTAGAAGACGGAACTATTACGTTCTGCGATCATTCGAATTTCTTTGATTTGTGCCGTGGTGGTCATATTCCGAATACAGGAATTATCAAAGCGATGAAAATTTTATCAGTGGCGGGTGCTTACTGGAGAGGTGATGAAAAAAACAAACAGTTAACGCGTGTTTACGGAATTTCGTTCCCAAAACAAAAAGACTTAACGGATTACTTAGAATTATTAGAAGAAGCAAAACGCCGTGACCATAGAAAATTAGGAAAAGAATTAGAATTGTTCCATTTTTCACAAAAAGTAGGTCAAGGTTTACCTTTATGGTTACCAAAAGGAGCTGCTTTACGCGATAGATTAGAGCAATTCTTGAAAAAAGCACAGAAGAAAGCAGGTTACGAACAAGTAGTAACTCCACACATTGGAATGAAAGACTTGTATGTAACTTCTGGACACTATGCTAAATATGGTGCGGATAGTTTCCAACCGATTCATACTCCGGCGGAAGGCGAAGAGTTCTTGTTAAAACCAATGAACTGTCCACACCACTGTGAGATTTACAATGCAAGACCTTGGTCGTACAAAGATTTACCAAAACGTTATGCTGAATTTGGAACAGTGTATCGTTATGAGCAATCGGGTGAATTACATGGATTGACTCGTGTTAGAGGATTTACTCAGGATGATGCGCATATTTTCTGTACACCTGATCAATTGGATGCGGAGTTCAAAAATGTAATCGACTTAGTATTGTACGTTTTTGGTTCGTTAGGATTTGAAAACTTTACAGCTCAGGTTTCGGTTCGTGATTTAGATAATCCGGATAAATATATAGGTAGCGTTGAAAACTGGGAAAAAGCAGAAAATGCAATTATCAGTGCAGCGAAAGATAAAGGATTGAATTATGTGATTGAAGCTGGTGAAGCGGCTTTCTATGGTCCGAAATTGGATTTCATGGTAAAAGATGCTTTAGGTAGAAGTTGGCAATTAGGAACCATTCAGGTAGATTACAATTTACCAGAGCGTTTTGAATTGTCTTATAAAGGTGCAGATGACAAGTTACATCGCCCTGTTATGATTCACCGAGCGCCTTTTGGTTCGATGGAACGTTTTATCGCTATTTTATTGGAACACACGGCAGGAAATTTCCCAATTTGGTTGATGCCAGAGCAAGCTATAATCTTGTCTTTGAGTGAGAAATATGAAAATTATGCGAAAAAAGTTTTAGATTTGCTAGAAAATCACGAAATTCGCGCCCTAATTGACAACCGAAATGAAACAATCGGGAAGAAAATTAGAGAAGCGGAGATGAATAAATATCCGTTTATGCTGATTGTTGGCGAGGAAGAAGAGAAAAACGGAACGATTTCTGTTAGACAACGCGGACAAGAAGGAAAAGGAAATATATCGGTTACTATTGAGCAATTTGCTGCAATGATAAACGAAGAAATCAATAAAACATTAAAACAATTTTAAGTTTAACTAAAATCTTAAAGCCATAGCAATTAGAAACAACAGAGGTTTTCAACCTCGCGAAGAGAAAAAAGCAGCGCACCGTATCAACAATTTGATTCGTGTACCTGAAGTACGTTTAGTAGGCGAAAACATTGAGCCTGGAGTTTACAAAATAGCGGAAGCCCTTCGTTTAGCTGAAGAGCAAGAAGTTGATTTGGTAGAAATTTCTCCAAATGCTGAGCCACCCGTTTGTAAATTGATGGATTATGGTAAGTTTTTGTACCAACAAAAGAAGAGAGATAAAGAACTTAAAGCAAAATCTACTCAGATTGTAATTAAAGAGATTCGTTTTGGACCTCAAACAGATGAGCATGATTATGAATTTAAGAAAAAGAATGCCCTTAAATTTTTACAAGATGGTGCTAAATTAAAAGCATTTGTATTCTTTAAAGGACGTTCGATTATCTACAAAGAGCAAGGACAAATTTTATTATTACGTTTGGCTCAAGAATTGGAAGAGTTTGGAAAAGTTGAAGCGATGCCAGTTTTAGAAGGAAAACGTATGATTATGTACATTGCTCCAAAGAAAAAAGGGAAATAAGAGATTGCCCAGCAAACTCTTTTGAAAAATAATAAGTAAGATAGATTATAAATACAGGAAGAAAATGCCTAAAATGAAAACAAAATCTAGTGCTAAGAAACGATTCAAAGTTACTGGTTCTGGAAAAATCAAGAGAAAACACGCTTTTAAAAGTCACATTTTGACTAAAAAATCTAAAAAGCGTAAATTAGCTTTAACTCACTCTACATTGGTTCACCCAACAGATGAGAGAAGCATTAAACAACAATTAAATTTAATTTAATCGTTGTTGGTTAAAACAATTTAGTAACCCTGGAGTGGGCTGAACGAAGTACGAAGTATGAAATACAAAGTACGAAGTTTATAAGTGTTGAGAAACCGCCTTACTGCAAAAAACATTTAAAATTATGCCAAGAGCAACAAATTCAGTAGCTACTAAAGCTAGAAAAAAAAGAGTATTAAAACAAGCCAAAGGTTTCTTTGGAAGACGTAAAAACGTTTGGACTGTAGCTAAAAACGCGGTAGAAAAAGCAATGGCTTATGCTTACCGTGATAGAAAACAAAACAAAAGAAATTTCCGTGCTTTATGGATTACGCGTATCAATGCTGGTGCACGTTTACATGGTATGAGTTATTCTCAATTTATGGGGAAAGTAAAAGCTAACAACATCGAATTGAACCGTAAAGTTCTTGCTGATTTAGCTATGAACCACCCAGCTGCTTTCACAGCTATCGTTAACAAAATTAAATAATTACGTCTAACTCAGTTTATCTTACTTATATATTAAACCCCGATGAAAATCGGGGTTTTTTATTTGGTGTGGTTTTGATTGTGGGCACGGAATGCAATTCCGCGCTATCGGGTTTATTCTTTTAAAATGGTAATCCTTCATCTTCCCACAAATTTTTCTTCGGCTTTGCTGGGATTTTTTTCAAATATGATGTTATAAAATCTAGAATTTCTTTCGGCAAATCAATAATGTTTGATTCAATTTCAGCTTTTAATTTAACTTCTTTAGCATTTCCTCCACTTGTTACTGCAGAAACTTCTGTGAAACCTCTTAATCCAATTTTTCTAACCGCAGATTCATATTTGTTAGACAAAATATTATCAATTTCTTTAATATCCTCCCAATCTTTAATATTGCTAACCTCAATATGCTCTTGCCAACCAATCATAAGTTTACCTCGACCAGTATCATTTAAATAATGAATTAAGATTAATTCCTCATCTTTTAATTTCCCAGACAAAATATCATTTAAAAATTTTGAATATAAATCATCATTATTTTCAATCTCCTTTTTTAATCCATTGGTTGTTTTCTCAATATTATTTTCATTGATAACAGGAGTTTTGACCTGAACTTCTTTCAGTTTATCAGTTGTTGGTAACTTAAGAGGATTAGTTGCATTCGAAGATTCACTAACTATGGATTCAATTTCAGATAAATACTTTTTAACTTTTTGATTAATAATAACTGATTTTTTTGAAATATTAAAATATGCTTCTAAGTGTTGGATAAATGACAGTAATCTTTCCTCGTCATTTATATAAAAGCCAATTTCTCTTGGGTCAATAGCACCTTCTCTAAACTCCTTACTTGAAAGATCAAAATTAGGAATGAATAACATTGCGTGTTCATTTTCAATTATCCATGCCGCGCCCATTTCATTCAGACATGCAATACTTGAATAATATTCTTTTGAAAGTAAATATATTACAAACGGTTTCTCGGTAATTTGAGATTTCAACCAATTAAATATATTCTGCCCTATTGGAATTCCATAAGCAGTATTACTTGTAAAAACTATTTCATCTTCAGTTATTCCAATTCCTCTGAGCAACTCAACTAATGCATTACCGTAATCTTTATTTGCGGAAGAATGAGATATAAATATTTTCATCTATTTGAGGGTTTTCTTTTTTTAAGTTTGGTTTTGGCAAAAATTATGTCTAACGCATTCATATAATCACATACATAAAATTCTATAATTGTAACAATTCAAATATAAGAAATTTAAATCAAAACGAATAACCTTCCTAAAACACAATTATTTATTATCCCTAAAATTCAATACCTTTACACTTTAAAAACAATACCTTGAATACAACCAAAACCATAACGGGCTTTCATCCGAAAAACAAACATCACGGCAAATACGATTTTAGAACTTTAATTGCAGCGAATACTGATTTAGCGCCATTTGTTGCGGTGAATGAATTTGGAACCGAAACCATTGATTTTGCAAATCCTGATGCGGTGAAAATGTTGAACAAAGCGTTGTTGTTGCTTTTTTATGGTTTGAAAAATTGGGACATTCCAAAAGGATTCCTTTGTCCGCCTATTCCAGGACGTGCGGAATACATTCATCAAGTTGCCGATGTTTTAGAAGACACATACGGAACAATTCAAACCAAGCATAAAATTCGCATTTTAGATGTCGGAATTGGAGCGAATTGTATTTATCCGATTATTGGTGTTGCAGAATACGATTGGCGTTTTGTGGGTAGCGAAATTGACAAACAAGCTTTTGAAGCGGCTCAGGAAAATATCAATTCGAATCAGAAATTAAAAGAAAACGTTACGTTGCGATTGCAAACTTCAAAACGTAATATCTTTAAAAATATCATTCTTCCAGAAGATCAATTTGATATGACGATTTGTAATCCGCCTTTCCATAGTTCGAAAGAAGAAGCAAACAAAGGCACGATTCGTAAAAATAAAAACTTAGGCATTGAAGATTCGAAAAAACCAACCTTAAACTTTGGTGGCGTAAATTCCGAACTTTGGTGCGAAGGTGGCGAATTGACTTTCATTAGCAATATGATTTATGAAAGTGTGCATTTCAAACAGCAATGCAAATGGTTTTCTTCGTTAGTTTCTAAAAAAGATAATTTGAAACCGTTGCTTTCGCATCTTAAAAAAGTAAAAGCTACATACCAAATTACAGAAATGAAACATGGGAATAAAGTGAGTAGAATTTTGTTTTGGACGTTTAAATTTAAAGAGTAATAGGTTTTAAACGTTTCTATAGTTCTCGATACATTTTGTATTTATAAATCTAAGGATTTACAAATACAAAACACTCGAAGTGACGAAAGAGGAAAATTATTAAGAAAGAACATTATGCAAGAATTACATAAGCTTTTAGATCAATTACAATCGAATATTACATCTTTTGATAAAGTGAATTTAGCGGTTTCTTCGGGAAGCGTGGGTTGGCATATTGCGCATAGTTTAAAAACAATTGACCAAATTGTTATGGCTTGTAAACATTCGAATCCGTCGGAATACCAATGGCATTTTAATTTTAAACGCTTTTTATTTTTAAGTATTGCTAAAAAATTTCCGAGAGGAAAAGCAAGAGCTCCAAAAATCGTAAGACCTGAAGGTGAAATTAATCAAGAAATTTTGGCTCTGAATTTAGAAAAAGTAAAAGAGCATTTACAAAACTGGAAAGGTTTAGATGCGAATGTACATTTTCCGCATCCTTATTTTGGGGTTTTAAACAAGAAGGAAACGGAGAACTTTTTAGTATTGCACACCGAACATCATTTGATGATTATTAAGGATATTTTGAAATAAACTAAGTTTTCAACTTTTTCTTTCTTGCTGCAGGAAACAAGACATTATTTAAAATCAAGCGATAACCTGGCGAATTTGGATGTAAATCTAAAACCGTTGGCGCATCTCCTACTCTATGCTGGTAATCTTCTGGATCGTGACCTCCGTAAAACGTGAACATTCCTTTCCCTTTGGTTCCGTGAATGTAGCGCGCTTCTTCGTTGATTTTACATTCACCCATTACTAAAACGTTGGATTTTATTTTCTCGGCATCAAAAGCGGTAGTTTGCCCCATGAAACCTTTTACTAATTGGGTGTGATTTTGACATAACATTGTAGGAATTGGATCCCATTTTGCCGAATATTCCATTAAAGTGAAGTAATCTTTATCCATAGAAAAAGCACCTTTTCCGTGTTCTTCAGTAGTATCAATATCTGAAAATTCGTAAACCATTGGATTACGAACTAAGGTATAATCTTTGAAAGCAAATGTGCTCGTGTAATCTATTCGGGATTGATAATTGGCCTCTGAATCGTCACCATCAAACATAGGCTCGCAAATATCTACGCCTTCTGCAGAAAGTGCAATATCAAAACTATCTGTTGCTGAACACATCGCAAACATGAATCCGCCACCAATTACAAAGTCTCTTACTTTTTTAGCCACTGCCAGCTTTTCTTCCGAAACTTTATTGTATCCTAATTTTTTGGCCAAAGCTTCTGCTTCTGCTTTTTGTTGGATGTACCAAGGTGTATTTCTATAATTTCCAAAGAACTTTCCGTACTGACCTGTGAAATCTTCGTGATGCAAGTGCAACCAATCATATAACAACAATTGATCAGACAACACTTCTTCATCGTAAATTTCAGTATAGGGAATTTCAGCATAGGTTAACACCATGGTTACGGCATCATCCCAAGGTTGTTTTCCTTTTGGAGTATAAACTGCAATTTTGGGTGCTTTTTCTAAAACAACCGTTTCCATATTTTGCGATGGCGAACTGATATCTTCTAAAATTGAATTCGTTGCTGCATCCGATAACACTTCAAAGGTAACGCCACGAATTTGACATTCTTTTCTGATTTCAGGCGCGTCGGGTAATAAAAACGAACCGCCTCTATAGTTTAACAACCAACTTACTTTGTAACTTTTATCTAAAGCCCAATAGGTAATTCCGTATGCTTTTAAGTGATTTTGTTGTCCTTCGGCCTCCATTGGTAATAAAACAAAAGAAGCTCTACTCGAAAATGAGCAAAGAAAAAAGAATACTATAAATAGGTTGAGTCCTTTAAATTTCATGGATTACAAATATAATTGACTAATTTATAACATTTCTAACAAATATCATTTATCGAAATGTTAAAGTCGTACCCCCGTAAAAATACCTGGTTACCCCCGTAAAAATACCTGGTTTGAAAATCAGGTATTTTTACGCTTACACAGGATTTTTTTTTGTCATAGTTTTGACTTGTATCAAAATAAGAAAAAAAGATGGACACAAACAGTAGTAATTTATCGTTAATAAACTCGAAAGAAATGAAATTGTTAAAAAGAATCGGATATATTGTGCTTATTATAACTATCCTGGTGTATTTTGTTTTAGTTTTTCAATTCTGTAGAACTTATTAATAAATTTGTAAATACACTTTTTAAGACTCTATATCATTATGAGAGTCTTCTAGGTTTATGATTTTGTTTTGTATGGCAAATATGACTAATCCTGCCATATTTTTAGAATTTGTTTTTAACAAAAGGTTATTTCTGTGACCATCCACTGTTCTGGTGCTTAAGCTTAGCATTTCTCCAATTTCGGAAGAACTATATTGTTTACAAATTAATTCCAATACTTCTTTTTCTCTTTCTGTTAAGAAATCTTCGTCTAAAACGGTTCTCGAAGATGCATTTGAAATCATGTTTTGATGAATTACTTCCATCACTATTTCATTGTAATAAAATCCTTTTTGAGCCACTTCGTTAACAGTTTTAACCATATCAACTGGAGAAGCATTTTTTACTAAATACGATGCTGCACCCACGTTTATCATATTTGCAATAAACGATTTGGTGTTGTAACTTGTTAAAGCTATGATTCTAATAGCTGGAAAATCTTTGTGAATAAGTTTAGTTGCTTCCACTCCATTTAACAATGGCATTTTTAAATCCATCATAATAATATCGGGAATTTCGGTTGTAGTTTTTAGATGTTCTACTAACTCACTCCCATTAGAAGCTTCGAAAATAATTTCAAAATTAGGCTCACGCTGAAGTAAGAAATAAATTCCTTTTCTGAACAATTCTTCATCGTCTGCTAAAATTATTTTGACTTTATTTTCCATTAATTAAAATTAAATATCATTTTTACTCCTTCATTTGGTTTAGAAGTAAAATTGAAATTTCCGCCTAAGAAGTTAATTCTACTTTCTATATTCTTCATTCCTAAACCTTTTTGATTTTCTTCACTTGAACTATCAAAACCTAATCCATTATCAATATAAGTACAGGCTTTTCGGTTATCGAAATTAGTAAATTGGATTGAAATTTCAGTAGCTTTTCCGTGTCGAAGCGAATTATTTAACAATTCTTGAAGAATGCGAAATATATGTAAATGTTTTTCAATAGGATAGCTTTCGAAGTCAATTTGGTTTTCGTAAGAAACTTTAACAGTTTTGGTACTATTAAACTCTTCTACGAGTTCTTCAATTCCGGCATGAAGTCCAAATTTCTCTAAAACTGGTGGTAATAAATCGTGTGCAATACGTCTTGAATTCTCTAACGCTTTTTGTGTTAATTCGATGATATTATTGGTAATTTCTAATTGTTCCGTTTCGTTTAGATTGGGAGTCTTTAATAAATGACTATTTAACGAAACTACATTCAATTTTGAACTAATATCGTCATGTAAATCTTGAGCAATTCGTTTACGCTCTTCTTCTTGAGTTATTAAAACCGAGTCAAGAAGTTCTTTTTGATGGTAAATTTCTAAGTTTTTCTTGTCAACTTCAATTTGAACGATTTTCCTTCTAGAAAAATAAAAAAACAATATCAAAACCAAAAACATAGATATAAAAGCAAGTAATATGAAAAATACTCCTTGAATTATTTCGCTATTTTCTAAATTAATTGCGTTCATCTTTATTAAAATAAATTAATTTCCATTGGTAAAAGAAAAATCCAAATTTTATGTATTGAAGTGTAATATTTACTATTGTCATCACATCACCTATTTTATCATCAATATCCAAAACAACATATAACCTATATATTAAGAAAATAAAAGTACTTGTAAATAAATAAAACAACAAGCCAATATTGATGTAATAAAAATCTGATTTTTCTCCAAGATTATTATACAAATGCATACTTGAATAAATAATTAAAGGCATTGTTGTTAAGTATGGTTCTAAATGATTATACTCAAAAAATAAATTTGGATTAATAAGATATCGAGACAATAAAAATATTGGAAGTACAATCAGTAGTATATAAACTGTAAATAACTGCGCTCTTGTTTTTAATAATAAGGAAAAGAAGTAACTTAATATTACAAATTGAAACAATTCATAAAAATGTTGCATAAAAACATTATAAATACGAAACCAGCTCCATAAATTAGAACTAATAAAATCTATCAATAAAACACCTATTATATAAAATGTAAAAATCTTATAGGTTTTCCCATTTTTGAAAAAACCTATAAGATAAAGCGAGCATAATAATGCTGAAGTTATGAATAAATAACCTGAAGGTTTCAATATTATTAACTATGGATTATAAAGAGGACTCGTTGAATCACAATTCTTCGGACAAGGTTCTGTATTGTCGTAAATTAAATTATTGTTGTCAATCATATCATTTCCGTTAGCATCAACACCAACAAACATTAATTTTTGTGTTCCTGTTGTGTCGACACCCATATAAGCTCTAACATCAACAACACCACTTGTTGCTAGTAATTCTCTTTTAGCTTCATCGAGAGTAATTGTAAAATCTGACATATTTTGAGGTTTTTTATAATTGAATTATAAATGTAGTAAAAAAAGTAATAAAAAAAACAGGCTGATGGCCTGTTTTATTATTTTATCTATTTTTCATCCTAAAAAGGAACATCTGAATCATCATCATATGAATTCATGGTGCTTCCAAAAGCTTCATTTGGTGTTGGTAAATTTGGAGTGATAAATGGATTACTATCGTCTAAATTCATTTTAGATGGTAATGCATCGAATGGTGAACTAAAATCATCTAAATTATCAAACTTTCCTAAGTTACCAATGAATTTCAATCGGATGTTATCTAAACCACCATTACGGTGTTTTGCTACGATAAACTCGGCTTGACCTTGTGTTGGCGAACGCTCTTCATCATCCCATTCGTCAATTTTATAATATTCTGGACGGTAAATAAACGATACAATATCGGCATCTTGCTCAATCGCACCCGATTCACGAAGGTCGGAAAGTAAAGGCCTTTTACTAGAGCCACGAGTTTCCACGGCACGCGATAACTGAGAAAGCGCAATAACCGGAACGTTTAATTCTTTTGCTAATGCTTTTAAGTTTCGGGAAATGGTTGAAATTTCTTGCTCACGATTTCCACCACCTTTTCCGTTTCCTCCAGCGGTCATTAATTGAAGGTAATCGATTACAATCATTTTGATGCCGTATTGCGATGAAAGTCGCCTTGCTTTTGCACGTAAATCGAAAATCGACAATGAAGGTGTATCATCAATAAACAAAGGAGCTTTTTCTAAGTCTTTAACTTTAATAGACAATTGCTCCCATTCGTGTTTTTCTAATTTTCCTGTTCTTAATTTCTCAGAAGACAATCCTGTTTCAGACGAAATCAAACGTGTAATTAACTGTACAGAAGACATCTCTAATGAGAAAAAAGCGACTGGTGCACCATAATCAATAGCCATATTTCGAGCCATTGATAAGGTGAAAGCCGTTTTACCCATACCTGGACGAGCTGCCACAATAATTAAATCGGAAGGTTGCCATCCAGAAGTTAATTTATCTAAATTGTGAAATCCTGTTGGAATTCCACTCAAACCTTCTTTTCCTGCGATTTCTTCAATACGTTTTTTTGCCTGAATCACTAAACTTTGTGCGGTTTCCGAACTACGTTTGATATTTCCTTGCGTTACTTCGTATAATTTTGATTCTGCTTTATCCAATAAATCGAAAACGTCGGTAGATTCATCATACGATTCTTCAATAATTTCGCTTGAAATTTTAATCAAACTTCTTTGAATGAACTTTTGAAGAATAATACGTGAGTGAAACTCAATGTGAGCCGAAGAAGATATCTTTTGCGTTAGTTGAATCAAGTAAAAATCACCACCTGAAAGTTCTAGTTTTCCGTTTTTCTTTAATTGAGCCGAAACGGTTAATAAGTCGATAGGCTGTGTTTCGTTAAACAACTGAACTATAGCCTCAAAAATGTACTTGTGTGCGTCTTTATAAAAGGCGTCTGGTTGTAAAATATCAATTACTTCATCTACCCCTTTTTTATCAATCATCATGGCACCAAGTACCGCTTCTTCTAGGTCTAACGCCTGAGGAGGTAGTTTTCCTTTTTCCAAATTGATAATCGTAGTTTTATCTACTTTTATCGGGTTCATATTTCTGACATTTTCCATATTGCGAAGTTAACCAAAATTTACAAAAAAACGTTTTGAGTTCTTAATACCCAACTGTTAATAACTTAAAAAAAGTGTTGATAAGCCAAAAAAAATCCGAAACTTATGGCTTCGGATTTTTATTTATAATTGGAAACAAGTGATTACTCTTTGAATTCACCCATTTTGCTATATTTATCCATTCGTTGTGCCACTAAATCTTTTGTTGATAAATCTTTTAACTCGTTAAAAGCCTTAGTTACGAACTCAGCAACCGATTTAAATGTAGTTTCTTTGTCATAGTGAGCGCCACCAAGCGGTTCTGGAATAATATCATCAATTAACTTTTGTTTTTTCATATCAAATGAAGTTAATTTCAATGCTTCCGCTGCTTGCTCTTTGTATTCCCAACTTCTCCATAAGATAGATGAACAAGATTCAGGTGAAATTACAGAATACCAAGTGTTTTCTAACATATATACTCTATCTCCTACTCCAATTCCTAATGCTCCTCCTGAAGCTCCTTCTCCGATAATTACAGAAATGATAGGAGTTTTCAAACGAGCCATTTCGAAAATGTTTCTTGCAATAGCTTCTCCTTGTCCTCTTTCTTCAGCTTCTAATCCTGGATAAGCTCCTGGAGTATCTATTAATGTTAATACAGGAATATTGAATTTCTCTGCCATTTTCATTAAACGAAGTGCTTTACGATATCCTTCTGGATTTGCCATCCCGAAGTTTCTGTATTGGCGCATTTTAGTATTAATACCTTTTTGTTGCCCAATAATCATAAAAGATTGTCCGTTGATTTGACCTAATCCACCAACCATAGCTTTATCGTCTTTGAAACTTCTGTCTCCAAAAAGTTCTAAAAACGTTCCATTAGTAATATTAGTAATATGTTCTAATGTATAAGGACGATTTGGATGACGTGATAATTGTACACGTTGCCAAGCCGTAAGGTTTTTGTATATTTTTTTCTTAGTTTCTTCTAATTTCTTCTCAATTTGCTTACATGTGTTTGACACATCAACATCTGATTCTTGACCAATGATTTGACATTTATCTAATTGGTCTTCAAGCTCTTTAATTGGTAATTCAAAATCTAAATATTCCATAATCGGTTTATTAGGGTTTGTGTTTGTTGTGACAAAGATAAAATTTTCAATTAACTTTAGTAAACTTATCGTTAATTAGTTGTTACTTTTTTATAACTTTTTACAATTCCGTTAGCTATAACTGTGGCTAGAATTATGATAGCACCTACATAAAACAAAGGTGTCATTTCTTCTCCATCTTTAAATATTAGCAACGCTAAAATGATTCCGTAAATAGGTTCTAGGTTAATGGTTAACATTACCGTAAACGGACTTAAAAACTTCATTACTTTTACCGATGCCGAAAACGCATAAGCTGTACAAATGGATGATAATAAGAACAGCCAAATCAAGTCATTTACAGAAAGTGCAAAGAAAGCAGGTGTAAAACTTCCTGCAAAAAACAAGTAAATACTAATAAAGAAAACACCACTTGATAATTCATAAAGTGAGATAATATTAGGATCGTATTCTTTAGCGTACTTTCCGTTAATAACCGAAAATAAAGCGGATAAAAATGCGGAGGTTACAGCTAAGTAAATTCCAGTGGTATATTTGGTTTCTACATTGAAAATGATTCCTAATCCTACTACTACGATAATTCCAAAAAGCAATTCGTACCAAATAACTTTTCGCTTGTAAAAAATAGGTTCTAAAATGGATGCAAAAAAAGCACCTGTTGACAAACATGCCAATGTTATAGATACATTTGAAACTTTAATGGCTTGATAAAACGTGAGCCAATGTGCAGCAATAATTATCCCAGAAACAACAAATCCAACAAGTATATTAAAAGGAACCTTGACTTTTTCTTTATTAAAAAGTACTACAAAAGTCATAATTACCGATGCAAAAAGCATGCGATACCAAACCAAGTCTAAAGCTTGTAATGAAATTAGTTTTCCAAGAATGGCAGTAAATCCCCAAATAAAAACAATTACATGAAGATGTAAATAACTTTTTAGATTATCGTTTGGCATTTCGAAGTAAATAAGCAGCTAAAATTCCGAAAACAATATTTGGAAACCATACGGCTAAAAATGGAGGAATACTCGATTTTTCTGCTAAAGTTCCGAAAACTTTATCGAAGAAAATAAACGTAAAAGCGATTACAATTCCGATAGCTAAATTAATTCCCATTCCGCCTCTACGTTTCATAGAAGAAACTGCCACAGCAATAATTGTTAATATGAAAGCAGAAATGGGTAAACTAAATTTCTTATAAAAAACAACCAAATACGTATTGATATTTCCGTTTCCTCTGGCTCTTTCCTTGTTTATAAATTTATTTAATTCTCCAATTGTCATGGTTTCTGCCACATAAATAACTGGAGTTAAATCATCTGGCTCGAAATTATATGCGACTTCATTTTTGTCTGAAGAAAGAATTTGATCATTAGTTTGACCAACTATCCTCTTGTTGTATCCGAATAATGTATATTTTTTAGTTTTTTCATCATAGCGAATTCGGTTTGCTGTAACTTTTTCAACCAATACATTATCTTGAAATTTTTCAAAAGTAAAATTAAAACCTGTTTGAGATAAATAATTGTAATTGCTTACATAAATGTTTTCTTCAAGCTTCCCATCTTTTTTGATTTGTCTGAAAATATCGGAAGTTTCTCGGGTTTGAGAATTCCCTTTTAAGTTTTGATATCTAAAATCGTTAAATCCTTTACTTGCTTTTGGCACTAAGAAAAACCCCATTAACAAAGCAAAAACTGACACGATTACCGCTCCATACATAAAAGGGCGTAAGAATCGACCAAATGAGATTCCAGAACTTAAAATCGCAATAATCTCTGTATTATTCGCTAATTTAGAGGTAAACCAAATAATGGATAAGAATAAAAATATTGGAAATAATAAATTAGCAAAATACACGGTAAAATCTCCATAATAGACTAAAATATCTGTTAATGGAATTTTTTTTTCAATCATTTTGTTTACTTTCTCCGAAACGTCAATCGTAATTCCAATAGGAATAAACATAATCAACATCACCGAAAAAGTGACCAAATAGCGTTTTAAAATGTATTTATCTATTATTTTCATATTTTAAGTTTCAAGTTTCAGGTTTCAAGTTTCAAACCAACATGAAACTTGAAACCAATTTTAAAGTCGTTGACTCATTTGAATCACCATTTTATCTTTCCATTCTCTGAATGTTCCAGCAATAATTTGTCTTCTAGCTTCGCGAACCAACCACATATAAAAACCTAAATTATGAATGGTTGCAATTTGTTTTGCCAAAAATTCATCAGCTGCAAACAAGTGTCTTAGATATGCTTTTGAATATTCAGTATCTACCCAAGTGTGTCCCATTTCGTCAATTGGCGAAAAATCTTCAGCCCACTTTTTGTTTTTCATATTCATTGTTCCATGCGCTGTGAACAACATTCCGTTTCTGGCGTTACGTGTTGGCATCACACAATCAAACATATCAATTCCTAACGCTATATTCTCTAAAATATTGATTGGAGTTCCTACACCCATCAAATATCTTGGTTTGTCTTCTGGAAGAATGGCGGTAACAACTTCAGTCATTGCATACATTTCTTCAGCTGGTTCTCCTACTGAAAGTCCACCAATAGCATTTCCTTGAGCACCAGCGTTGGCAATATATTCCGCCGATTGTTCTCTTAAATCTTTATACGTACTTCCTTGAACAATAGGAAAAAACGTTTGTTCGTAACCGTATTTAAATGGTAATTTTTCTAAATGATTGATGCATCTGTCTAACCAACGGTGTGTCATGTGCATCGAACGTTTTGCATAGCGATAATCGCATGGATAAGGCGTGCATTCGTCAAATGCCATGATAATATCAGCTCCAATGGTACGTTGAATTTCCATTACATTTTCAGGTGAAAAGAAATGATACGAACCATCAATGTGTGATTTAAATTTTACACCTTCTTCTTTAATTTTTCTATTCGAAGAAAGTGAATACACTTGATATCCACCTGAATCCGTTAAGATATTTCTATCCCAATTCATGAATTTATGTAAACCTCCAGCCGCTTCTAAAATTTTGGTTTGAGGTCTTAAATATAAATGATAGGTATTTCCTAAAATAATATCTGGATTTATATCATCTCTTAGCTCACGTTGGTGCACTCCTTTTACAGAAGCAACAGTACCTACGGGCATAAAAATTGGGGTTTCAATAACACCGTGATCGGTTGTTATTTTTCCAGCTCTGGCTTTACTTTTTGGGTCTTTGGTAATTAAATCAAACTTCATATTGTGCTTTTACGAACGGCAAAGATAATTTATTTTAGAATTTAGAAATTGGAATTTAGAATTATTTATGATAAGACATTACATTGGCACGCGGATGAAACAGATTCGCTTATGCGAAACGCAGATTATAACTGATTTTTAATTTAAAAAAAACTTTGTTCCTTTGCGAGCTAAAAAACTAAACGTTCAAAAACTAAATCCGTAATTTTCAGCGTTGCGAAGCATTAGGGTCATCCGCGTTCCATTACTTTTCCCCATCACAAATCAATTCTTAATAACTTCTAACAAAATGATTTGTACCGCCAAAAAAATAAAATTACTTTTGCATTCAATTAACACATATATATCTTTTTATAATGTCTAACACGCAACAACTACAAGATTTTACAACACAAGTTCGAAGAGATATTCTTCGTATGGTTCATGCCGTAAATTCAGGTCACCCAGGAGGTTCTTTGGGATGTGCTGAGTTTTTGGTTACCCTTTACCAAGACGTTATGAAACGTAACGAAGGTTTTGATATGAACGGAATTGGTGAAGATTTATTCTTCTTATCAAACGGACATATTTCTCCTGTTTTTTACAGTGTTTTAGCTAGAAGCGGTTACTTTTCAGTAGCAGAATTAGCAACATTCAGAAAATTAAATTCAAGATTACAAGGTCACCCAACAACTCATGAAGGTTTACCTGGAATAAGAATGGCTTCGGGTTCGTTAGGACAAGGAATGTCGGTTGCAATTGGAGCAGCGCAAGCTAAAAAATTGAACAATGATAACCATTTAGTTTTTGCACTTTTAGGTGATGGTGAATTACAAGAAGGACAAAACTGGGAAGCGATTATGTATGCTTCGGCAAAAAAAGTAGACAATTTAATTGCAACTATCGACTTAAACGGAAAACAAATCGATGGAACTACAGACGAAGTTTTAGCAATGGGAAGCGTTAAAGCGAAGTTTGAAGCATTCGATTGGATTGTTTTAGAAATCAAAGAAGGAAACAACATTGACGCTATCAAAGCAGGTTTGGCTGATGCAAAATCAAAATCAGGTAACGGAAAACCAGTTTGTATTTTATTGCATACTGAAATGGGTAACGGTGTTGATTTTATGATGCACACACACGCTTGGCACGGAAAAGCGCCAAATGATGAGCAATTAGCAAAAGCGTTAGAACAAAATGTTGAAACTTTAGGAGACTACTAGAATTATGAAAAAATATATCAACCAAGGCAGTAAAGATACCCGTTCAGGTTTTGGAGCTGGAATGACGGAATTAGGTCAAAAAAATGAAAACGTAGTAGCACTTTGTGCGGATTTAATAGGATCATTAAAATTTGATGATTTCAAGAAAAACCACCCAGAACGTTTCTTCCAAATTGGAATTGCAGAAGCGAATATGATTGGAATTGCAGCTGGATTAACTATTGGTGGAAAAATTCCATTTACAGGAACTTTCGCTAACTTTTCTACTGGAAGAGTTTACGATCAAATTCGTCAATCAGTAGCGTATTCAGATAAAAATGTGAAGATTTGTGCTTCTCACGCGGGATTAACTCTTGGAGAAGACGGAGCAACTCACCAAATCTTAGAAGACATCGGTTTGATGAAAATGTTACCTGGAATGACTGTAATCAATACTTGTGATTACAACCAAACAAAAGCTGCGACTTTAGCTTTAGCAGATCATCACGGACCAGCTTATTTACGTTTTGGTCGTCCAGTAGTGCCAAATTTTATGCCAGCTGACGAACCTTTCGTAATTGGAAAAGCCATCATGTTAAACGAAGGTACTGATGTTACCATTATTGCAACTGGACATTTAGTTTGGGAAGCATTAGTTGCAGCAGAAGCATTAGAAGCAAAAGGAATTTCGGCTGAAGTAATCAACATTCACACGATTAAACCATTAGACGAAGAAGCGATTTTAAAATCGGTGAAGAAAACGGGTTGTGTGGTTACGGCGGAAGAGCATAACATCATTGGTGGTTTAGGAGAAAGCGTTTCTAGAACATTAGTTCAAAACCATTTAGTACCACAAGAATTTGTGGCAGTAAACGACAGCTTCGGAGAAAGTGGAACACCAGACCAATTAATGGAAAAATACAAATTAAACAATCAAGCGATTGTGGAAGCTGTAGAAAGAGTTATTAAAAGAAAGTAATTTCATCCTTAATTTATATAGAAATCCTCAAGCAATTGGGGATTTTTTTTTACTCAAAATTAAATTTAACATAAACCAGAGCAAATAATAAGTGAGAATTTTACTATATTGCACTTCATTAATAAACAAGAAGTTACCGATATTTTTTTATCAACAACAAATTGAATTTTAATTAAAAACAAATTAAATGAAAAAAATTCTACTCTCTTTATTTAGTTTTTTCAGCATTTACAACTACTCTCAAGGGTGTGTTGATCGAATTGTTTGCTCAGATGATATGATAACTTTGTATCTTCTCAATGGCAATTCCTTAACTTGGGGAAGAAACCAACATGGTCAACTTGGTAATAATACAACTACTTTACAAAGTACTCCTGTTGCAACTGTAAATGAAGATAATTGGTTGTTTGTTAATCACGGACGAATGCATAGTGTAGCCATACACCAAAATGGAACGCTTTGGACTTGGGGTAACAATGCAGTTGGACAACTTGGTAACGGAAATACCAATAATAGTTATGTTCCTGTACAAGTAGGCTCAGATTCTGATTGGACAGCAATATCACCGGGAAACCTTCATACAGTTGCTTTAAAATCTAATGGTACACTTTGGGGTTGGGGCAACAATGGAGCCTATGAATTAAATAATAGTGCTTCTACCTATATTACAGATCCTGTTCAGATGAGTTCAGATACTGATTGGAATAAAATCTATGGAGGCTACTTCAAAACATTTGCTATAAAAAATAATGGTACTTTATGGGGAATTGGAAGAAATAATTCAGGTGATTTAGGAACTGGGAATAATTTCACCCTTCTTAATTTAACTCAAATTGGAACGGACACCGATTGGCTTAAAATTTCTGCTGCACGTGATCGATATACAATTGCCTTGAAAACAAATGGAACACTTTGGGCTTGGGGAAATAATGAAAATGGTCGTTTGGGAGATGGAACAACTATCAACAGACAAGCGCCAGTTCAAATTGGAAATAGTACATGGAAAGATATTGCAGCTGGAAATTTTCATGTAATTGGAATCAAATCTGATGGTACGCTTTGGCAATGGGGCTCTTATGGATGGATAAATGGAATCATGTTAATTCCAAATAGCAATGTACCAGTACAAGTAGGAACAGATTCAAACTGGAAATCTGTTGCAGCAGGTTACTGTAGTTCATATGCCATAAAAGAAGATAATACTTTGTATGCTTGGGGTTATAATGGAGGTTATTTAGGTGATGGAACTTCAACTTCCTATGCAAATCCAGTCTTGTTTCCATGTACAACATTAAGTGAAGAAAGTTTTGAAAATACCGCTATTTCTATTTACCCAAATCCTGTTAAAGACGAATTAAACATTTTTAATTCAACCGAAATATCAAGTTTTGAAATTTTTAACGTAATTGGTCAAAAAGTAATTCAAGGAACAATTCAAAACAATAAAATTAATACAGCCCAACTCTCTGATGGAATGTATATTTGTTATTTATATAAAAATAATGGGCAGTTTGTTACGCACAAATTCATTAAAGATTAATTAAAAAATACTTAAACAAATTAATGATCGGCTAAATTGAAAAGCACATTTATCTCAAAGGTATTTTTATTTTAAAAAAATTATATTATCATTGTATTCAACTTAACCATTATTAAACCAAGCTCCATAAATATGAAAAAAATTCTTTTATTATTAGCGTTGACTACCTTCACCATGAATGCCCAAGAAAAATTCGATTTCCCTTTGAATGAAAACGGGCAGATTATCTTCACGGAAGTTGTATCTGCGGAAGGAAAAACCAAAGATGACTTATTTAACAACTCTAAAATGTTCTTTGTAAATATCTATAAAGAAACACAGGATAAGATTAAGCAAGATAAGGAAACTTCTTCGGTTACTGACACCCAGTACTCTTTCATGACGATTAAGGCAAACGGAAGTGAGACAAAAGTAAAATTATTTTATACTATTTCTATTATGTCAAAAGAAGGCAAATACAAATACGAAATAAAAAATATCTTTATCAAGTCGAGTGCTGAAACAACTGTAGAGAAAATGTTTGATAAATTGGCTTCCGAAAAAGCGGTGGAAAATCCAAAATTAATGGAAACTCTTAAAGCCTATTATGCAGCAATCAATTCTACAATTGACACCATTAAAAGCGACATTAAAAAAGGAATGGCAAAAGCTAGCGCAACAAAAAGCGACTGGTAGTTTTATTATAAAGTACACTAAAAAAGCTTCATTAATTTGAGGCTTTTTTGTTTTCAGATAATAATAGTGGTATTCTCGATAGCGCGGAATTTCGATCCGTGCTCATGGTCATAATACTAAAAAAGTATTTATTTCAACCTTCTAAAAAACTCTAACAAAATACCATTATTCTCTTTTTCTGGTGTGAAAATTTCTATAATACTTGGTTTTTCGTTTTGGTTTAAGAATTTAGTATATTGTTGTTGTAATGTCATTTCATCATTTGCTTCAAAATAATCCAATCCGTACATTTTAGCTAAATGGGAAGCGTTTAATTGATGTGAAGTCTCGAAATACGTGTTAAACGTTTCCGTTTCTTGATGTCCAGGTAAAATTCTAAAAATACCACCACCACTATTATTCAACAAAATAATCTTAAAGTTTTTCGGAATATAATTATTCCACAAAGCGTTGCTGTCATATAAAAAACTGATATCGCCAGTAATCAAGATTGTTGGTAAATTTGTCGCAGATGCAGCTCCAATTGCTGTAGAAGTGCTTCCATCAATTCCACTCGTGCCACGATTACAAAACACTTGCACGCTTTTATTTAAATCAAACAATTGCAAATAACGTATCGCCGAACTATTGCTAACTTGTAACTGAATGTTCTTTGGCAGATTTTGGCTAATAAAATCAAACACTTTAAAATCTGAAAACGGAATTTTCGCAGTATATTCTTGATGTTTCGCTACTCTATCTTTCCAAATTTTATCAATACTTGATTTATAAGAACTTTCAATCGTATTTTCTGTCAATAACTGACTCAAAAAGGAATTAATCTTAGTTTCAAAATGATTTGTAAGCGCACCAAACGTATCATAAGCACGTAATTCGTCTACATGCCAATGGTGTGCTGTTTTGTACTTTCTTAAAAATGCTTTTATACGTTTTGAAACTACCATTCCGCCAAAAGTCAAAAGAATCTCAGGCTGAAACGCTTTGAAATCTTCATCCGTAAATGGTGTAATCAAAGTATCAATTTGGTCGATGAATGTTGGGTGATGTAAATTGGAAGTTTTTTCGGTTAAAACCACCACACTCTTGTCATTTGCTAAAATATCTAAATATCTTTGCTCGACTGAATTTGGATACAACTCTCCTACTAAAACCAATTTCTTAGTGGCTTTATTCCAAGTTTCTATAGTTGAATTTCCTAATGAAAAAGACTTAATTTCGGTATTAAAATCTATAATTTCTGGATGTACTTGCAATTCAGAAACGGTTTCATATAAAGGTTCTTCAAAAGGTGCGTTGATGTGAACTGGTCCTTTTTGGGTAACCGCGACATACAAAGCCATTTGAATAAGATTGTCGTTTTCAACCGAAATCGCTTCTCTTAAATTTGCATTATACAAACTGTGATTCGCAAAAACATTTTCCTGACGAATGGTTTGTCCGTCGCCAATATCTATCTTGTTTTGTGGTCTATCTGCAGAAATAACTATCAACGGAATTTGGCTATAAAAAGCCTCAGCAATTGCAGGATAATAATTCAGTAAAGCCGAACCCGAAGTACAAACCACAACAACCGGTTTCTGAATTTGTTGGGCAATTCCCAAAGCAAAAAATGCAGCACAACGTTCGTCAGCAATACTGTAACATTTGAAAAACGGATTATTAGTAAATCCAATCGTCAAAGGAGCATTGCGCGAACCAGGTGAAATTACGATATGTTGGACTCCTTTTTGTTGGCAAATTTCGATAATGCTTTGCGCTAAAGGAATTTTTGGATACATCATTTTTAAAAAATAACTGAACTACAAAGTTACGAAGTTGAAAAGGTTTTTAGTACTTTTACTACGTAATTTCTTTGCCAAATGGAGATAAAAATTAGAGACTATCAAATAACAGATTGCCCAGCCATTTTAGACATCATTAACGATGCGATTTTGAATTCGACCGCTTTGTACGATT
>NZ_JAKLJH010000078.1 GCF_023151265.1 Flavobacterium sp. | reverse complement strand
GAAGCTACATTAATTGCTTCAGGAGTTAGAAAATTAAAAACAACAAGTACTTTATCTCAAGATTTTGAGCCAGAATATATCACGATAAGTGCTGATTCTCAAAAAGCTTGGGTTACTTTACAAGAAAATAACGCCATTGCCGAAGTTAATCTAACTAATAATACTATTTCAGACATTTGGGCATTAGGAACAAAAGACATCAGTTTGCCGGGTAACGGATTTGATGTTTCCGATAATAACGGACAGGTTTTAATTGCGAATTGGCCTATTCAAGCGTATTATATTCCAGATGCAGTGGCAAGTTATAACGTGGGCGGAACAACATTTTTAGTTACTGCAAACGAAGGTGACGAAAAAGAATATGGTGCTTTTACAGAAAGAGTTGCCGTTAGTTCAGGAGCTTATAGCTTAGATGCTGCAATATTTCCAAATGCTACCGTTTTAAAACAAAATCACAATTTAGGAAGATTTAGAGCAACAAATCTTAACGGAAATACAGATGCAGATGCACAATTTGAAACCATTCATTGTGTAGGAACTCGTTCGTTTTCTATTTTCAATACAACTACAAAACAGATAGTTTTTGACAGTGGTGATGATTTTGAAAGATATACAGCAACAAATTTGCCAACACTTTTTAACTCAGATCACGAAGATAACACACCAAAAGGAAGAAGTCGTGCAAAAGGTCCAGAACCAGAAGGCGTAACGATTGCTCAAATTGCAACTGAAACATTTGCCTTCGTTTCTTTAGAAAGAGTAGGTGGTGTTATGGTTTACAATATTACCAATCCAAATAACCCAGTTTTTGTAGACTATAGAAATTCTAGAAGTACTTCAGCTTATTCAGGCGATCATGGTCCAGAAGGAATTACTTATATCGCTCCAGCAAATAGTGCAACAGGTAAAGGGTATATTTTAGTAGCCAATGAAATCAGTGGAACCATTACCATTTACGAAGTAGATGAAAATACGTTATCAAATCCTGATTTTAATGCTGAGCCTAAAACATTTGTAATTTTCCCCAATCCTGCTTCAAATTCTCAAATAGTTTATTTCAATAGAGTAGCAGATATTGAGTTGTATGATATAACAGGAAAATTAATCCTTTCAGAAAAAGAAGCTTTAAGCATAAATACATCAAAATTACAAGCAGGAGTTTATCTAGTTAAAACTTCAGAAGGAATTACAAAAAAGTTGGTTGTTAAGTAGTTTTTGTTTTTTCATCTAAAAAGCCAGTTGTAAAACTGGCTTTTTTTATTTAATCTCGTCTCAACCAACCCGTAACACTCAATCGAGGTTTGTGACTTTCCAAAACTTCATGAACCAATTCATTACTTTTAAAGAAAACCGTTTTTCTATTGGTAGGCGCTATTTTTTGAGCTACATTGCCATCATAAATACACAATTCACCACCATCTTCAGGTTGCCATTTTTCATTCAAATAGGTAATCATCGAAAACTGTCGGCTCGAATTATCTTGAAATTGATCCAAATGCTTTCTGTAAAAACTACCTTTATCAAACAACGCAAAATGAAATTCATAACCCGTGATTCCAGTATAACAACTGCGGTTTAAATACGACACAAAAGCATCCACTTGGTCTAAAAAAGTATTTTCATATTCGTTATTATTCGCTCTATCTAACCAATAAATCGCATCGCTTCGTATTGCCGAATTCTGAGTCAATTTAGCTGCATTTCCTATTCCAGCGGCTTTTAGTAAATTTTGTTCTTTCAATTCAAACAATCTCTTTACCAAATGTTGCGCTAATTCTTCCGATACAAAATGTTCCACAATACCCACTTTCGAATCCAAATAACTCGAAATTAAGGTTTCAAAACAATCTTCCATTTTATTTACGTTGTAAAATATGTACAAAGATATCATTTCCTTTTTAATTTGGGCGTTCCCACAAGGGTCGGGCTGTACGTTGCAATCTTTATTTATAAAATTTAGCAATTTTACAAATAAAGGATTTCCTCTTCCATCCCTAACGCGAACCTCGTTTTCAATTAAAATTAGTATTTTTACAAAAACCTTTCAGCATGCAACATCTTTTAAAAGTTTCAGAAAATACACAGCTTTCTTGGCGCAATTTAAGTATTCAAAATCGAATTTCTTTTTTGCCTCAATTAGCTAAACTACTTTTAGAAAATAAAGAAGAATATGCAACTTGTATCACTACTGAAATGCACAAACCCATTTCACAAGCCATTGCAGAGGTTGAAAAATGTGCGCTTTTATGCAATTACTATCATGAAAATGCTGAAACCTTTTTAGCCACAAAAAACATAAAAACCGAAGCTTCTGAAAGTTTTGTTGTCTACGAACCTTTAGGAGTCATTTTAGGAGTAATGCCATGGAATTTTCCATTTTGGCAAGTATTCCGATTTGCGGTTCCAACAATTATCACTGGAAATACAGTTGTAGTTAAACATGCAAGTAATGTACCAAAGTCAGCCGAATTAATTCAAGCAATTTTTGAGCAAGCTGGTTTTCCAAAAGGGTGTTATCAAGATTTACCTATTTCAAGTAGCGAAGTAGCAAATATCATTGCAAAACCAATCATTAAAGCCGTTTCTTTAACAGGAAGTGAACAAGCCGGAATCGCGGTTGCTACAGAAGCCGGAAAGCATTTAAAAAAATGTGTTTTAGAATTAGGCGGTAGCAATGCTTTCATCATTTTAGAAGATGCTAATCTAGAAAAAGCAGTTGCAACAGCAGTCAATGCCCGAATGCAAAATGCAGGTCAAAGTTGTATTGCAGCCAAGCGATTTTTAGTTCACGAAAATATTGCAAAAGAGTTTGTAGCAAAATTCAAAGTTGCCATTCAAAACTTAAAAACTGGAAATCCGTTAGATAAAGAAACACAAATCGGTTCGTTAGCTCGAGTTGATTTGGCAGAAGAATTATATGTTCAAGTGCTAAAATCTATTGAAATGGGAGCTGAGTTAATCGTTGGTGGAAATAGAAAGGAAGCTTTTTATGAACCCACAATTTTAACTCATGTAACTACAGAAATGCCTATTTTCAAAGAAGAAACATTCGGACCTGTTGCAGCAATAATAACTTTCAAAACCATTGAAGAAGCAATCGAATTAAGTAACCAATCAGAATTTGGTTTAGGGGTTTCAATCTTTACGCAAGACATTGATTTCATCAAAACCAAGATTGCATCATTTAATGAAGGAGCTGTTTTTATCAACGAAATGGTAAAATCCGATCCAAGATTACCTTTCGGAGGAATCAAAAAATCAGGTTATGGAAGAGAATTAGCCGAAGACGGTATCAAAGAATTTGTGAATGTAAAAACAGTTGTAATTAATACTTTTTAATTTAGAGGTTTCCCCTCCTTTGGAGGGGTGCCTGAAAGGCGGGGTGGTTTTTATGTTGAATCAAAAACGGAATAAATGCAAGAAGAAATCTTAACATCAATTCATAATATTCCAATAAAGAGAAATTTTGTTTTAAATTTACCTTATAATGCTTCTTTAAAAAGTAGAGCAAAAGCACTCAGAAAAGCTGGAAATTTTTCAGAAGTTGTGTTTTGGAAAGAGGTAAGAAATAAATCTTTTTGGAATATCGATTTTGACAGACAAAGAATCATTGGCAATTATATTGTTGATTTTTATGTAAAAGCACTTGGTTTAGTTGTTGAAATTGATGGTGAAATTCATAATTTTCAAGAAGAATATGATGAGAAAAGAGAAACGTATCTTAAAGAATTAGGCTTGAAAGTTTTCAGAATTTCAACAACAAAAATGCTATTTGATACTGAAAGTGTAATGAAAGATTTAGAACAATTTATTATTACTGAATATAAAGTTAATAAATAACCACCCCGCCCAAGGGCACCCCTCCAAAGGAGGGGAAAAACGAAACAATTATGAAAAAACTAACCATCCTATTCCTAGCAACTCTAGCTTTTTCCTGCAAACCCTGCGAGGAAAAACTACAAACAGAAAAACAAAACATCATTACTGTTTTAGACAATTGGCACAAAGCCGCTGCCGCTGCAAATTATGAAGCGTATTTTGAAGCGATGTCAGAGGAATCTATTTTTATTGGAACTGATGCCACTGAAAATTGGAACAAAAAACAATTTCAAGCGTTTGCAAAACCTTATTTTGATAAAGGGAAAGCATGGAATTTTAGAGCTATTGAACGCAATATCTATTTTAGTGAAAACGGAAAAACGGTTTGGTTTGATGAATTATTAAATACGCAAATGAAAATTTGCCGAGGTTCAGGTGTTTTAGTTCAAGAAAACGGACAATGGAAAATTAAACATTATGTGCTTTCGATGACGGTTCCAAATGATAATGTGGATGAAGTTGTGAAAATAAAATCAATAATTGAAGACAAAATTCTTTCCGAAAAGAAATAAAACAAACATAAATAATAGTTAATCCCAAGATATTTCGTCTTGGGATTTTTTATGTCTAAATGTTAAAAATTTAATTTTTTTTCTGTTTGTGAAAACCAAGGTGATTTAGTTCTCGTAAATACATCTAAACAAAAATCTCAAACAAAATGAAAATTAGTAAAAAACTTAAAATTGCAGTAGGGAGTATTTTCATGATTTTCTTCCTTCTATTTTTGATTTTAGTAGTTCACATCGCAACTGCGAAACCGCTAGAAGTGGATAATGCTTCATTACAAATTAGTCGAATTGACTTCAAAGAACCAATAGATTCGCTCAAAGCGAAAGAAATTCATCGAAACTTAAAATCCATTCCGGGAGTAAAAACCGATAGATTGAATAAAGAAACAGGCGTATTAGTCTACTTTCATGATATCAAGGTTGCAGATTCAAAAACCATTTATAATAAGCTTATGGCGATGGGAGATTACAAAGCAGAACGTTTTGTGCTTCCAAAAGAATTAGAAAACAAAAAGGCTTGTCCAGTAATGACTGAGGATAGTTTCAGTTATAAATTTTCAAGAGGAATCCAACGAATTTTTAATTAATTTCTAAATACTATTACTATGAAAAATTTTTCAAAACTAGCCTTATTGGCATTATTTATTGCTTCGGGAGCGTTTGTTACTTCGTGTAATGACGATGATGATCAAGCACCAGAACCAACATCTTTGTATGCAAAATTAGGAGGAACAACAATGGTTGCTGATCCTAACAATCCAGGTCAAATGATCGAACAAGGACGTTTAAGTTATCGTTCGGTGGTAGATTCAACAATTACTTTAATTGTTTCAGACATTGTTGTGGGAGCAGAAGGTAACTTAGGGCAACATTTTGCACCAGTAATTTCAGAAGCGTTAAGTGGAAATACTACTAACGTAGCAATTTTGAGTGATAATTTAACTGATTTCTTTTCGGCAAATACAGGAGGAGGCGCTACTAATACCTATACAGGTTTAAATATGGTGGCAGCACACGATCCAGCACAAAATCCTAGAATGGGTAAAAAATCTAATGATGCCGAATACGATAAATTTATAGGATATGTAGGTGCAGCAGCAGGTTTAAACGGAGTTACTGACCCTGTTTTAATCGGTGAGGTTGTTGCGGTATTAGAATCATTGAGAGCTCCTATCGTTCAGGAGTAAGTTTGTTTTTTGTTTTAATGGAAAACGTCCCGATATTTCGGGACGTTTTTTTATTTATTATAAATATGTTCTTTTAAATTTTTGAACATATCCACAGTCATGTTTTCTAAATCGAAATCGTTTTTCCAACCCCAATCTTCTCTAGCCGAAGTATCATCAATACTCGCAGGCCAACTATCAGCAATTTTCTGACGGAAATCAGGTTCATAGCTTAATTCAAAATTAGGATAGTGTTTCTTAATTTCTTCCCCAATTTGCTTCGGAGTAAAACTCATCGCTGCCAAATTATAAGCAGAACGAATTTTAACATTTTCCGCTGGAGCTTGCATAATTCCGATTGTTGCTTTAATCGCATCATCCATATACATCATTGGTAATTCTGAATTTTCAGATAAGAAACTCGTAAATTTACCATCGCTAATCGCTTTGTGATAAATATCTACTGCATAATCTGTAGTTCCTCCACCAGCTTCGGTACTCCAACTAATCAAACCAGGATAACGAATACTTCTTACATCTACACCATATTGTTTGTGGTAATATTCACACCATCTTTCACCTGTTTGTTTCGAAATTCCATAAACGGTTGAAGGTTCCATAACCGTATATTGAGGTGTATTTTGTCTTGGAGTTGTAGGTCCAAAAACAGCAATACTCGAAGGCCAGAAAATCTTTTTAATTTTTCCTGCTTTGGCTAAATTTAAAACATGAAACAATGAATTCATATTCAAATCCCAAGCAAATGCCGGATTTTTCTCAGCTGTAGCCGAAAGTAAAGCCGCCATTAAATAGACATCAGTAATTTGATATTTTTCAAGTAAATGCTCAATTTGGTTATAATCAAGAGCGTTTACCACTTCAAAAATTCCATTATTAACTACATCATTTTCTAATTTTCTAATATCTGATGCGATAACATTATTAACTCCGTAGGTAGCTCTAAGTTTTGCTGTAAGCTCGGTGCCAATTTGTCCACAAGCACCTATTATTAAAATTTTCGTATCCATTTGGTTGTGTAAATGAGGTAACAAATATACTATTTTGCCTTTATTTTGCAGATTGATTTTTGTGATATTTTTACAAATTACGACCTAAATTTAAATATTTAATAAATTAACATCTTGTAAATGGTTTTTCTTAATTGATTAACAAATTTGGTGTTAAGATAATATTAGAAAAAACACAGCATTCGGCAAACATTTGTACCTTTGCTTTTTAATTTATCCGAATGAAAGTTTTCTTGTATAGTTTATCGCTTTTAGTTTTGACCTTAATTTCATGTGAAAGTGAAAATCAACAATTAGAAGCCCAAAAAGTAGCTCAAAAAAACGAAGCTGTTTTTAAGAACATTTCGAAAATGTGGCAGTTTAATTTTCCAACACCACGACCTGAAGTAGCTGCGACCTTAGATCGTTGGAATGAATGGCATCAATTTGAAATCGAGATGCTTCAAAAACCGCAATCTACATTGTCTGCTTTTCAAATGAAGACAAAGAATTTGTCAAAAAAAGCAGATACTTTGGCTTTGACTGTTCCTTTCGAATATAACAAACCTCAGATTTTAAGTAGAATTACAACCTTGAATACTAAGTTAAAATCGCTAGAAACTTTCATGAATTTGAGAGTTATTCCAGAACAACGAATTGCCAAATTAATTCCAGAAATCAATGAGGAAATCAAAGGTTTATATAAACAATGGGATGAAATCATCATCAAAAAGGCGATTCCAAAGGAAATTGGAGAAGAATTGATGTTGCAAGCTTTGGATACCACAAGAAATGCGAATCCAGACGAAATGCGAAAGAAAATGGAAATTTCAGATAAAAAATAAAGTAAGTTTTGAGCAAGTCCGACATTATATCCATTTACGATAAGTCACCAAAGATTGCCGTTTTAGAAAGTACATTCGCAGTGCGCCAAAAGTCTCAAATGACTGGTTTGGTTGGGTCGTCGTTGTCTTTTGTGGCACATTCACTGTTTAAAAAATCCGAACTTCCTTTCCTGATTTTATTCAGTAATAAAGAAGAAGCGGCGTATTATTTAAATGATTTGGAGCAATTAATTAATGCCGAAGACGTACTTTTTTACCCAAGTTCGTACCGAAGACCCTATCAAATTGAAGAAACCGATAACGCCAATGTTCTTTTACGAGCTGAGGTTTTAAACCGAATCAATTCGCGAAAAAAACCAGCGATTATTGTTTCCTATGCCGAAGCCATTTTTGAAAAAGTAGTTACCCGAAAAGAATTAGAGAAAAACACGTTGAAACTATCCGTGGAAGACAAACTTTCTATCGATTTTATTAACGAAACCTTGTTTGAATACAATTTTAAACGTGTAGATTTTGTTACGGAACCAGGCGAATTTTCCGTTCGTGGTGGAATTATTGATGTGTTTTCGTTTTCCAATGATAATCCATACCGAATTGAATTTTTCGGCAACGAAGTCGATAGCATCCGAAGTTTTGATGTGGAAACCCAATTATCAGTTGAAAAGCTGAAAAAGATTTCCATTATTCCTAATGTCGAAAATAAACTACTTCAAGAAAACCGAGAAAGTTTCTTAGATTATATCAACGAAAAAACGGTTTTAGTGATTCAAAATACCGAATTATTAGGACAACAATTAGATAAATTATTCGACAAAGCCAATGAAGCTTTCGAGAAATTATCCAAAGATATCCAACATGCAAAACCCGAAGAATTATTTCTAAATCAAAAGCAGTTTTTAAAACGCGCTTTAGATTTTTCGGTAATTGAATTGCATAATCAAGCGGTTTTTAAAATTGATAAGAAAGTCGAATTTCACATACAACCGCAACCGTCTTTCAACAAACAATTCGATTTGTTATTGAACAATTTGAGCGAGAATCATTTCAATGGTTACAAAAATTATTTGTGTTGTTCCAACGAAAATCAGGCAAGTCGTTTTCATGATATTTTTGAAGATATCGACGAAGCCAATCATGAAAGTATTCGCAAGCAATATAAAACCATGGTGTTGCCTTTGTTTGAAGGTTTTATCGATGAGGAAAATCAAATTGCATGTTATACTGATCATCAAATTTTTGAGCGTTACCATAAGTTTTCCATTAAAAATGGCTATTCGAAAAAGCAAACCATTACGTTAAAAGAACTGACTTCGTTATCGGTAGGCGATTATGTAACGCACATCGATCACGGAATTGGAAAATTCGGAGGCTTACAGAAAATTCAAGTCGAAGGCAAAACGCAAGAAGCGATTAAATTGGTGTATGCCGATAACGATATCGTGTATGTGAGCATTCATTCGCTACATAAAATCTCAAAATACAATGGGAAAGATGGTGCACCTCCAAAGATTTATAAATTAGGAAGTACCGCATGGAAAACCCTAAAACAAAAAACAAAAGCACGTGTAAAACATATTGCGTTCAACTTAATTCAGTTGTATGCGAAGCGAAGATTAGACAAAGGTTTTCAGTTTGCACCCGATAGTTATTTGCAAAAAGAATTAGAAAGTTCGTTCATTTACGAAGATACGCCCGACCAAATTACCGCAACAGCCGATGTAAAAGCTGATATGGAAAACGAACGTCCGATGGATCGATTAGTTTGTGGTGACGTAGGTTTTGGGAAAACAGAAGTTGCGATTCGTGCAGCTTTTAAAGCGGTGGATAACGGAAAACAAGTTGCTGTTTTAGTGCCAACTACTATTTTGGCGTATCAACATTACCGAACGTTTTCGGAACGTTTGAAAGATATGCCGGTTACCGTAAGTTATGTGAACCGATTTAGAACGGCGAAACAAAAAGCCGATACACTTCAAAAATTACAAGAAGGGAAAGTCGATATTTTAATTGGAACACACCAATTGGTGAATAAAAATGTTGTGTTTAAAGATTTAGGGTTGTTGATTATTGACGAAGAACAAAAGTTTGGTGTCAACGTAAAAGACAAATTGAAAACCATTGCTACGAATGTCGATACCTTGACGTTAACCGCTACTCCGATTCCGAGAACGTTGCAGTTTTCGTTGATGGCAGCACGCGATTTATCAGTAATTACAACGCCTCCGCCAAATCGTTATCCGATTGAAACGCATGTAATTCGTTTTAACGAAGAAGCCATTCGTGATGCGATTTCGTATGAAATTCAGCGTGGTGGTCAAGTGTTTTTCATCAATAACCGAATTGAAAACATCAAAGAAGTTGCTGGAATGATTCAACGCTTGGTGCCAGGAGCAAAAGTAGGCATCGGTCACGGTCAAATGGATGGAAAAAAATTGGAAGAATTGATGTTAGCTTTCATGGAAGGTGAATTTGACGTTTTGGTCGCTACCACCATCATCGAAAGTGGTTTAGATGTACCTAATGCGAATACAATTTTTATTAATAATGCCAATAATTTCGGATTATCTGATTTGCACCAAATGCGTGGTCGTGTGGGAAGAAGTAATAAAAAAGCGTTTTGTTATTTCATTACGCCACCATATTCAATGATGACGGGTGAAGCTCAAAAACGTATTACCGCTTTGGAACAATTTAGCGAATTAGGAAGCGGTTTCAACATTGCGATGAAGGATTTGGAAATTCGTGGTGCGGGTGATTTATTAGGTGGCGAACAAAGTGGTTTTATCAACGAAATTGGTTTTGATACGTACCAAAAAATCATGAATGAAGCCATTGAAGAATTGAAAGAAAACGAATTCAAAGACTTGTATCAAGAAGAAAATGACATAGAAACCAAAGAATTTGTCAAAGACATTCAAATTGATACGGATTTCGAATTGCTATTCCCAGATGAATACATCAACAACATTACTGAACGTTTGAATTTATACAACGAGTTGAGCCAAATTAAAGACGAAGCTACGTTACAACAATTTGAGCAAAAATTAATTGACCGCTTTGGCGCGTTACCAAAACCAGCGATTGCGTTACTAAACAGCGTACGTATTAAATGGAAAGCTACCGCCATGGGAATTGAACGTTTGATGATGAAACAAGGTAAAATGATTGGTTATTTCATTGGTGACCAACAAAGTGATTTTTACCAAAGTAACCGTTTCATGAAAGTGCTACAATTTGCCCAACGCAACGGCAACGTGTGCAAGATAAAAGAAAAAGAAACTAAAAACGGTTTACGTTTATTACTGACTTTTGATAATGTGAAAAGTGTAAATAAGGCGTTGGAGTTGTTGGATGGGATTTAAATTATAATACATATAATTTGCAGGTTTTATAAATGAATTTTAATTAGTTATTACTTATGAAATATATTGGCGTTCTATTTCTTATTGTTTTATTTGGTTGTCAAAGTGAAACAGAACAAAAGATTGAATATTATCCAAATGGTAAAGTATATCGAAAATATTATGTGAATTCAAAGAATGAATATGATGGCGAATTTATTCAATTTAATGAAGACGGAACTTACTTTAAAAGAGGAAATATAAAAAATAATAAGTTTGTAGATTCAATAGTTTTTTTTGAAAAAAATAAAATTTCTTGTATTGAATATAAAAGTAATACAGATACAATTTTTTTGAAGTATTTTGAAAACGGACAATTACATTCTTCTGGAAAAGAATTAAATAATATTAAAGTAGGAAAGTGGAAATTTTATACAAATAATAAAATTTCAAGTGAAATAGAATATATTAATTTATGTAATAAAGAATATTTGAATCAGGGTTGGTTTTATGATAATCAAGGGGAAATCATAAAAGACAAATCCAATTATTTTCAAATTATCGATAAGAAAAAATCATACAAAAAAAACGAAAATATAGTGTTTCATGTTAAATATCATTCAATGTGGGACAAACAATCTCTATCTTCAGCAATTATTGGTACTGAAATAAATGATAATTTTTGCAATATGAATGAAGTTAAACTAGATAGTATTTTATCAAAAGAGCATCTTTTAAAGTTTAATTTCATTTTTTCAAAAAGTGGGAATAAAAAAATCAGAGGTTATATTAGGGAGTTTGGCTTTATTGAAGAAGTTAAAGATGATTTTGTTTTCCAAGAAAGAAAGGTTTATATTGATATTCCTGTTGTGATTGAATAAATAACTTTTAGCCTCTAAACAAATCCCGACCGCCCGGATAAAATTGTTACGCTACCTGAAGATTATTATTTTAGTTCTGCTAGAAATTATGCTGGTTTAGAGAATGAATTGGAAATCGTTTTGTTAGATTTGTTTTGAAGTAGATTGTGGGCACGGAATGCAATTCCGCGCTATCGACTCTATAGTGTATAAATTTAACTTTGGATAAAACATCTACCCAAACAACTCACTCACCACATCTTCAATCTTTGCCACTAAAACAATTTTGATTCCGGTGTTTTTCAACGAAATTTTGTTGTGTTTGGAAACAAAAATGGTGGTGAAACCTAATTTTTCTGCTTCTTGAATGCGTTGCTCAATGCGGTTAACTGGTCTAATTTCACCTGAAAGTCCAACTTCTCCAGCAAAGCAGAAACCTTCTGCAATGGCAATGTCTTCGTTTGAGGATAAAATAGCAGCCACAACCGCTAAATCAATGGCTGTGTCTTCTACTGAAATTCCTCCTGTTACGTTTAAGAAAACGTCTTTTGTGCCTAATCTAAAGCCTGCACGTTTTTCTAAAACCGCTAAAATCATGTTCAAGCGTTTGGCATTATAACCTGTAGTGCTTCTTTGCGGTGTTCCATAAACAGCAGTGCTCACTAATGCCTGAATTTCAATCATCAACGGACGCATACCTTCTAAAGTAGTGGCAATCGCCGTTCCTGAAAGTTGTTCGTCTTTATGCGAAATCAAAATTTCAGATGGATTGTCTACTTCGCGTAAGCCTGAACCTTGCATTTCGTAAAT
>NZ_JAKLJH010000077.1 GCF_023151265.1 Flavobacterium sp. | reverse complement strand
ATTTTATTTTCAGCGTAAATGCAATTATAAAACTTAAAAATTATAATATGAAAACGAACCAATTTTTTGCTACTGCAATTGTAGCTTTCGGATTATTAGTTGGAACAACTTCTTTTGCTCAAATGAAAGAAAAAACGGTTGAAGTAGGAGGTGCTCCAATGTATCCAAGTAAAAATATTGTAGAAAATGCAGTTAATTCTAAAGACCATACTACTTTAGTAGCTGCAGTTAAAGCTGCTGGATTAGTTGATGTTTTAATGTCTGATGGACCATTCACCGTTTTTGCCCCAACAAATGCTGCGTTTGCTAAATTACCTGCTGGAACTGTTGAAACATTGTTAAAGCCAGAAAATTTAAAATTATTGCAAACTATTTTGACTTATCATGTTGTAGCTGGAAAAATGAATGCTAAAGACATTGATGCAGCAATCAAAAAAGGAAATGGAAAAGCTACTTTAAAAACAGTTAGCGGTGGAACTTTAACAGCATGGATGAAAGGTAAAGACTTATACATTACAGACGAAAATGGAAACAGTGCTAAAGTAACCATTGCAGATGTAAACCAAAAAAATGGAGTCATTCATGTAGTGGATACTGTGGTAACACCTAAATCATAATGCTTAAAATGTTTAGTTTAGTTTGTTAAACGAAAAGCTCTGAATTATTAGTTCAGAGCTTTTTAATTTTGTATATACAATCCTTTATCCATTAAAATTTTTCTAGTGACTGAATATATTACAGTTCCATTCCAATCATTCATATAGTCAACCAAAATATATTTTTTACGGTCTGATTTTGAACTCAAAGAAAAATAGTTTCTGTAGTTTTTAGTTTGTAAATCTTCCCAAGGAATTGAATTGTTTTTAAAATTTATACCTTGATGATCGTATTCAATATTGTTAATTTTAAATCTAATATTACTAGAGAAATCTTGTAAATATTTTCTTGAAATATCATCAAAATAATAGTCTTGAAGACCATCAACAATAGCTACAAATTTTTTAGATAAAGATTTGAGATTGATTCCATAAAATGATTTTAGTCTCAATTTGATTTGCTTACCATTTTGGTCTTCAATATCAATGCAATAAACTCTTCCGAAAGTAAAAGCATATCCATTTAACCATTTGATTCCGAATTTAAATTTAGCTATTGATTCTTTCTCAAATTTTGTAGAATTACCATCAATTCTATCATTATCATCAAACTCCAAGAAATTGGGATGAAATATTAAGTCTCTTTTTCTATCAAAAATATCAGACTTTATAGATATGATTTTTACTTCTTCCAAAAGAAATTATTGTTGTAACCAATTCTTAAAATCATAGAAATTTTGAGGAGCCACACCATGACCCACAGGATATTCCTGATATTTGACTTCTAAACCTAAATTTTCTAATGCTGGTTTTGCTTTACGAGCCCATTCTACTGGAATCACTTGGTCAACCAAACCATGCGAAACGAAGAATTTTAAATGCGAAATGGCTTTCGTATCGATAACTTCTGGCATAATTTCTTGATTAAAATAACCGCTTAGAGCGACTACTTTAGATATTTTTTCAGGATAGGTTAGGGCAGTAGCATAACTTAAAATAGCACCTTGACTGAAACCAACTAGTGTTACATTTTTAGTATCGATTGGATATTGTTTTACGATTTCTTCAATAAAACTAGCAATTAACTCAACCGATTGTTTCGCTTGAACATTATCAGAAAACTTATTTTCATCCGCATCAAAATGAATTGCGTACCAAGCGTGTCCGTAAGGTTGTAAATCATAAGGTGCTCTTACTGAAATTACGTAACTATCATCTGGTAATTCGGTAGCAAAAGAAAATAAATCTTCTTCGTTGCTTCCGTAACCGTGTAATAATAGTAATAATGGATTTTTATCGTGTTTAACTTTTGGTTCTTGAATTAAGTAGTGTAAGTTCATTTTAATGGAAAAGGTTAAAGGTTTATGCGTTTAGAAGGTTAAAAGGATTTGAAAACTTTTTGATATAGTTCTCCCAAAAAAGGAACTATTTTCATTTCGCCATTCAAACAATTTATAAAACCATAAATCCATAGTATGAAAATAAATATCCAAAATGAAGCAGAAACCATCCAATTATCAAAATAACCCACAGGATATCCTAGTAAAAAGAAGGTTAAGAAAATACCTAATGCTTGTCTAATGTGAAAGCTAGCAAATTCACTACGATTTTCATCTTGATTCATAAATATGGCAATTATAGAACCTACAATGGTTAAATAACTTACGATTGCTGTTTGTTTACCTTTATTTATTTCTTCTTTCATATAGATTAATTGTTAATTATCAATTGCCCGTTGTTATAAATTCCAATAGCTTTTCCTTTCATTTTTTGTCCTAAGAAAGCCGAATTTTTAGATTTTGATACGATGTTCTCTTTTTCAAATATCCAATTTTCTTCTGTAGTGAATAGTGAAATATCAGCTTTACTTCCGTTTGTTATTGATGGGTTATCAATATTGAAAACCAGTTTGTTGGCTGTTAATTTGTTAACTATTACTTCAAGTGGTAAAATCGTTAATAAAGCACCAAAAGCGCTTTCTAATCCGATGGTTCCATCTTTGGCTAAATCAAATTCTAATTTTTTAAGTTCGATATCTAGTGGATTATGGTCTGAAGTAATACAATCAATCGTTCCATCTAAAACGGCTTCTACTAAAGCTTTTCTTGTGGCTTCTTCACGTAGTGGGGGCAATACTTTGTATCTCGTGTCAAATCCCATTAATACTTCGTCGTTTAAAACTAAATTGTGAACCGCAACACTACAAGTTACTTTTAATCCTTTGGCTTTTGCTTCTTTAATTAATTTGATGCTTCCTTGAGTTGAAATTGTTGGGATATGTAATTTTCCTCCTGTATATTCTAATAAAAATAAGTTACGTGCCACTTGCAATTCTTCGGCTAAAGCTGGAATTCCTTTCATTCCTAATTTTGTACTTACTGAGCCTTCATTTGCAATTCCAATTCCTTTTAAAGTACTATCTTGACAAAAAGCAATCAACATGCCGTCGAAATCTTGTACGTATTGCAACGCAATTTTTTGAAGATTAGCATTTTGTAAAGCCTTTTTATAATCTCCAAAAGCAATAGCTCCGGCGTTTTTCATGTCGAATAATTCGGCTAAATCGGTTCCTTCGCTTCCTTTAGTTAAGGCTCCGATGGGATATAAAGTTGTTGATTGATTTTTAGCTCTGTCCAAAACAAATCGCACTTGTGCTTGATTATCGATGGTTGGATTTGAGTTCGGTTGTAAGGCTACAGCTGTAAATCCGCTTTTGGCTGCTACTTTTAGTCCGTTTTCTATGGTTTCGCGGTCTTCGTAGCCTGGCTCTCCAAAAGATACCGAGCTGTCCATCCAACCTTTAGAAACGTGTAAGTTTGGAATATTTACTACTTCAAAACCGGAAGTAGTTGCAATTTCTTTTTCTATTTGAGTTATCGTGCCGTTTTCAATTTTAATGTCCATTACTTGGTTGTGAAACGGACTTGAAGCGTCGATAATTTTGGCTTGTTTTAGAATAACTTGTGTCATTTTACAAATTTTTGGATTAGTAGTTCTGTTGTTAAAAATAGTAGTGTTGCGATTATAAACCATTTCCAAATTTCATTGCTTGTGCGTTCAGAAGCAATGTCGTTCAGAACGGTGGATATGTTGTTTACTTTAGTGAAATTCTCAAAATTGGCAGTCGAAACTTTTGTTAAATCGCTTTCCGTTCTTGGATAGTTGAAACTGATTTTCTTTAGCGAATTGTTCGCTTTTATGACATCAAAATTTCCTGCTTCTTCTGGATAATCGCCAAACGATAATTTGCATTTCGTATTCAAAATTTGTTGAATCGGAATGAAACTATAACCATCTTTTTGTACCGAAACGACTTCGTCTTTGGCTAAAATCGTTTCTAAAATTAGGTTTTGGTTTTCACCAATGGTGTAAGCGTTAATTCCTGTTTTGCCTTGATTTTGTCCCATGTTGTAAAAGGTAGGAACAATCAATGGTGCATTTTGGAAGTTACTATTTTGTTTGTTTACAGGTGCGGAAAAAGCGTAAAAAGTTCCCAATCGATTCGTAGTCGAACCCACGAAAACTGAATTGTCTTCGTATTGTAAAATATTCGTAATTCCTGATAAAGTGAAACTTTCTTTTACATTTGGATATTGAAAATTACTCACTTTTTTCTCAAAAACCGTTTGGTACAACGGATGATTAAAGTTGATTTTCGTAATTTGTTTTTCGGAAGTTGTAAGTTGGGAATAATTGAATCCTCCGAAGTTTTTTGTGAAAGCATTTATTAAAGAAGGTGTGTTTTTCGAATTCGGAATTAAAACAATATTACCACCTTTTTCGTAAAATGATTTTAAAGTCGTTCCTAAAGCAACTGGTAAATCTTCTAATTCGTTCAATACAATCGCATCTTGATTTTCGATTTGATTGTAATCTAAAGTAGCTAATTCTGTGCTTTGAAAATTGAATTCATCAGCCGTGAAAATGCGACTTAAGAAATTGTTTTTATCCGAATTTCCGATGGCAATTACATTCGCTTTTTCTGGTTTTGAAATGCTTAAATAATAATCGTTGTCGTAGCTTAAGCTGTTATCCTCGATACTGATATTTCCGTGGAAATCGTTTTTTGGAATGGTGATTGCAATTTCTGTCTTTTGATTTTCAAATTTTGCAATGGTTTTAGCAATCGCTTTGTTGTTACTAAAAATAGAAAGTGGCACTTCATTTTCGGTTTCTCCAAAAGCTTGAAGCGTGATTTTTAGTTCGTAAAATTGATCCAAAACTTGTGAAATTGTAACCTTATCAATACTGATGTTGGTTTTGTTTTGCGCTTCGGGTTGTATGAAATACACGACATTATTTTCGGCTAAATCCAATGCTTTTTTACTTTCGGATTGAATCGCATCGGTAATAATAACGTAGTCTTTTTTGGTATTTTTCTTTTTGGTTTCGACTTGATTAATCAAATAATCCAACTGAAAAGGCATTGCTGAATACTTTAAATTTTGCAATTCTTTTTGAATGGATTTGATATCGGTGTCCCAAAAAACTTCTGAATTCGTAAGTAATGAGAATTGTTGATTTTCAGGTAATTCTTCTAATAAATCTTGAATGCTTCGTTTGAGTAATTCGCCTTTTGCACCTTTGGCTTGCATCGAAAACGAATTGTCTAATAAAATGATGAGTTCGTTTCCTTTGTTTGTGGTGTCTTTGGCGTCAAAAAAGGGTTGGGCAAACGATAAAATTAAACAAGCTAACAACAATAAACGTGTCGCCAACAATAACCATTTTTTTATTTTAGAACTTTTTCGGGTTTGAATTTGAAGTTCTTTCAGGAGTTTTACGTTCGTAAAATATTCTTTTTTAAAACGACGTAATTGAAATAAATGCACCAAAATTGGTATGACCAACAGAAAAAGGAAGTAGAGAATTTCTGGATGTTTGAACTGCATTTATAATTAGAATTTGTCAAAAGTACGAAATTCAATTTAGAATTTAGAAATTAGAATTCAGAAAATGTTGGTTGGAGTTTTTTTGAAACACAGATGACGCGGATTTGAGAAATTTTGAAAATATAATTCCACTATCGTCACTTCGAGTGTTTTTTATAAAATTGCCTTAGCTATTTTATAAAAAATGTATCGAGAACTACTGAAAACAATTATTTCTTAAACTTTTTCTTCGCAAGATTAGGAAGTTCATCATAGTCACCATTGATTAAAGCTTCTTTTTTAGCTCTTGACCATTTTTTAATTTGTTTTTCTTTGTCAATTGCGAATTCGATATTTGTGAATTCCGCATAGAAAACTAATTCCACTGGTCTTCTTGAAGCGGTGTAACAATCTGGAAAGTATGCTGAATCATGTTGGTACATGCGTTGTTCTAAATTGCTTGTTACTCCTGTGTAATAGGAATCATCTGCGCATTTAAGTATGTAGATGTATGAGATTTGCATTAAGCAAAAATAGAAAAAAGTTTTCAGTAGTTCTCGATACAATTTTAGATTTCAAAAACTAAGGTTTTTAAAATCTAAAATCACTCGAAGTGACGATTGAGTTATATTATTTCAGTAGTTCTCGATATAATTTTTAAAAGCAAAAATTAGCATTTTTCCTTTTAAAAATCACTCGAAGTGACGGTAGTTTTGTACTCAGTTGAAAGGATTATTTCTTCTTCCTCTTCTCGTCTCTTTTACGTTCGATGTTTCTATTTCTAGATTCGGTTTTTCTTGGTTTACGTTTTCCTGGTCCGCCAAGGTTTACTTTGGCATTTTTATCTTTTTTCTTGTGAAATGCTTCGCCACCTTCTTTTTTAGGGGTTTTCAATAAGAACTTCATTTTTTTCTTTTCCTTTTCGAAGTCTAAATAGCGTTCTTCTATTTTTAAATCTTCTGGAATTGGAAGTTCTTTAATTTCGGTATTCATTAATAATTCTACCTCAATTTTTGGTTCCACTTCACTTGGCGAAATCAAACTTATAGCAACACCCGTTTTATCTGCACGACCGGTTCTACCGATACGGTGCATGTATTTTTCTGGTTCTTCGGTAAATTGTAGGTTGATAACGTGCGTAATATCGGAAATATCCAAACCACGCGCCATAATATCGGTAGTAACTAAACCTCTTAATTCGCCCCCTTGAAAAGCTGCCATCGTATTCAAACGATAATTTTGCGATTTGTTGGAGTGAATTACTCCAAATTGCTCAGGAAATTCACTTTCTAAAGTTTCGGAAACTAATTCTACAATACGTTTGTTGTTTACGAAAATCAACACACGATCCATTCCTTCTGTTTCACGAACCAAATGTTTCAATAGGTTCAATTTGGTCAAGAAATTCGGAACTTGATATACAATTTGTTCGATTTGTTCTAACGGAGTTCCACTTTGTGCTAAAGAAACTTCTTCAGGAAATTCGAAATATTCATCTAACATTGCATCTACTTCTTCGGTCATGGTTGCCGAAAATAAGATGTTTTGTTTTTTACCACGCATCATCGATAAAATCGAAGTCAATTGCGCACGGAAACCTAAATTTAGGATTTCGTCAAATTCGTCAATTACTAATTTTTGTAATTCATCAAAACGTAAAACGCCATCTAAACCTAAATCCATTACACGACCAGGAGTTCCGACTAAAATATCGACACCTTCTGCTAAAGCTTTTCGCTGTGTATTGATGTTGACACCACCATAAATTCCAAGTGTTCGCACACTCATATATTTGGTTAGTTTTTCCACTTCTTCTGCTACTTGAACTACTAATTCACGCGTTGGAACTAAAATAACTACTCTTGGTGATTCGTTATTTTGAAATTTCCATTGTTTTAGAATTGGTAATAAGTAAGCGAAGGTTTTTCCTGTTCCGGTTTGTGCAATTCCCATCATGTCTCTTCCTGAAAGAATTACAGAATGCGATTTTTCTTGAATAGGTGTAGCGTGAACAAAACCTAATTCGTCTAATGCTTTTTGTAGTGATTTTGGTAAATCGAATTCTTGGAACGTTTTCATAATGTAAATAAAATTGTTTGCAAAGGTACATAATCTTTTTGGAATGATATTTGTGCCTTGTGGCGAGAATAAAGTTATTGTATTTGCTTAATTTTATTAGTACTTTCGATTTTTAAACAATAATTTCGTCCAAGTTTAGTTTTTACTCCAGCTATGAAATTGAAACTTTTTCTTTTTTTATGTATTTGCATGATTTCCTGGAAAGGAAAGGCGCAAACCGTTGATAAAAAAGGGGATAGTATCTCGATTTATCAGGATATTAATGATTTGTCTAGAAAAAGCAAGTTTTCAAGATTTGTGTATAAACTTATTTTTAGAGAATCTGCTTTGAAAGCGGAAAATTTGATTCCATCAAAGCCTAAAAAGGAGGATAAATTAGTAAAAAAACATCAAGAAGGTAAAATTATTCGAAACATTACGATTGAAACGTTAGATCCTTTTGGATTTTCGGTTACAAATGAAAAGAAAGTTCCAAAGCGTAAATTGGAGAAGTATGGTAATTCGGTTCATATTAAAACCAAGGAAGTAACGATTCGGAATATTATGCTTTTTAAAAAGAACGATAAATTAGATACTAAGTTATTGTTAGAATCTGAACGTTTGATAAGAAGTCAGCGTTATATTCGTGAGGTTACGATTGTTCCTGTTGATATTCCAAAAAATAAAGATTCTATCGATATTAAAATTAGAGTTTTAGATTCCTGGACTTTAATTCCAACAGGAAGTTTATCCTCCTCTGAAAGTAGTGCCAAGTTAACCGAACGTAATATTTTAGGTTTTGGGCATTTGATAAGCGGAAATATTAAGAACCGATTTGATACTAAGGAGAGAGCAGTTTATGCTCAGTATTCCATCAATAATATTAAGAATACTTATTTTCGTTTTGATTTGGATTATGCGAATGAATTTAACAATGATAGTAAGCGAAGTGTAAATATCAATCGACCATTTTATTCTGTAATCGCTAAAAATGCTGGAGGTTTTTATTTTGAAAACCGAATGAGAACGGAGCAATTTCCAGTTTTGGATACAATTTCATTGCAAAAAGTATCTTATGATTTTCAGGAATATTGGTATGGTAGAGCTTTTAAAATCAATTCAAAGTCCAATCCAGAACGCTATTTTACGAATATGGTTTTGGCTTTAACCTATAATCAAAAAGTTTTTGGAAGAATACCAGAAGCCACTTTAGATCCTTCCAATTATTTTTCAAATGAAAAGAATTGGATTGGAATGATTGGGGTTTCTAGACAAAAATTCTATCAAGATACGTTTGTTTTCAATTATAATATTACGGAGGATGTTCCGTATGGAGAAAATATTGCGTTAATCATTGGTCATCAAGAGAAAAATAGTAATTCTCGAATGTATACAGGTTTGAGTGTTTCCTACGGAAAAAAGTGTTCGTTTGGTTATGCCAGCGGTTTTGCCGAATGGGGAAGTTTTTATGATGCAGGTTTTACTGAACAAACTACTTTTAAGATGGGCTTGAATTATTTTAGTCCTTTGATTTCATGGGGAAATTGGCGTTTTAGACAATTTGTAAAACCTACTTATGTTTGGGGAAATAATAGAGATGAATCATTTAAAGATCGATTGACTTTACTTGATGAAGATGGCTTGCCAGGGTTTAATAATCGATTAATCGGAACACAAAAATGGTCAATGTCCTTTCAAACACAATCGTATATTCCTGGAAGTTGGTATGGTTTCCGATTTAGTCCATATTTTAACATGACATTTGGTTCTTTGGCAAATGAAAAAGCTTTGTTTTCGAGTAAAGTATATTCGAAATTTAGCATTGGTGCTTTAATCAATAATGACTTTTTAGTATTTAATAGTTTTCAAATTTCGTTTTCGTATTATCCAACCATTCCTTTTGAAGGTGATGGAATAAATAAGTTTAATTCTTTTGAAAATACGAATTTATCATTATATGATTTCCAATTGTCTAAACCAGGGTACATTTTATATGAATAGTTTTTTTGTTTCAGGTTTCAAGTTGAACTTAAATCGTCATTGAGAATAGCTTAGTTTCTGGTGCTTTTCTGATTAATCTTAAATCGAATGCCATACAGATATTTCTAACGAATGGTTTTCCTTTTTCGGTTACTATAATAGTTTCATCTTGAATGCTTAACAAACCATCGTCTTGCATTTCTTCCAGACTAGCTAATACAGATGGTAATTCAGGAAAATCTAAAGTTTTATCTTTCCATGAAGTGGTAAATTGGCACATTAAATTCAAAATATGTCTTCTGATGATTAAATCTTCTGGCGTTAAAACGTGACCTCTGAAAATTGGTAATTGATCTTCGGCTAAATGCGTATAATAATCCTCAATGGTTTTTTCGTTTTGCGCAAAACTGTACCAACTATCGCTAATAGAAGAAACACCTAAACCAATCATCAATTGCGTTTTTGAAGCGGTGTAGCCCATGAAATTACGGTGTAGTTTTCCTTCTTTAAATGAAGTAAACATACTGTCGTTTTCTAATGCAAAATGGTCCATTCCAATTTCATAGTAACCGTTTTGAGCTAGTTGTTTTTTGCCTTCTTCATATAACATACGTTTTTCATCATCTTTTGGTAAATCTTCGTCTTTAAATCCACGTTGACCGTTTCCTTTAATCCATGGCACGTGTGCGTAGCTGTAAAAAGCCAATCTATCGGGTTGTAACGATTTGGTTTTATCAATTGTATCTTTTACATCAGCTAATGTTTGAAATGGTAACCCGAAAATTAAATCGTGCCCAACCGAAGTATAGCCAATTTCTTTTGCCCAAAATGTCACTTTAGCCACATTATGAAAAGGTTGAATACGGTGAATGGCTTCTTGCACTTTTGGTGAATAATCTTGCACTCCAAAACTTACTCTTCTAAAGCCTAAATCGTATAGTGTTTGTAAATGTTGTTTTGTTGTATTGTTTGGATGTCCTTCAAAGCTAAATTCGTGTTCTTCAGCTTTTGTTGCATATTGAAAAATACCATTTATCAAACTTTCTAAATTTTCTGGAGAGAAGAATGTTGGAGTTCCGCCACCTAAGTGAATTTCTTTAATAATCGGTTTTCTTGGAAATAAATCGCAATACAATTTCCATTCTTTTATAACTGCTGTTATGTATGGATCTTCTACTTCATGGCGTTTGGTAATTCGTTTGTTACATCCACAAAACGTACATAAACTTTCGCAAAACGGAAGGTGAATGTATAAACTAATGCCTTCTGAAGCATTTGATTCTTTGAAAGATTGTAAAAGTGTTCGTTTCCAATCTTCTAAATGAAATTTTTCCTCTTCCCAATAAGGAACAGTTGGATAACTAGTATAGCGAGGTCCGGGAACGTTATATTTTTGTACAATTGAGACTGACATAGCAATAGATTTTTAGCACAGTACAAACTTAAAGCGCTTCTGAAAAATAAAAAATGATAATTGTCATGTTAAGTTTGTGTAACAAATATTACAGAAAAAAGATTTTCCAAATCGTATCTTTGAAAGTAAAAAATAAACGATTATGAATCCAAAATTTAATGATATTATTAACGGTAACGATTTGGTATTAGTGGATTTCTATGCCGATTGGTGTGGACCATGTAAAATGATGTCGCCCATATTGCAAGAAGTAAAATTGAATTTAAAAGATGCAGTAAAAATTATAAAAGTGAATGTTGACCAACATCAAGATTTGGCTAGTCATTTTATGGTGCGAGGTGTTCCTACTTTAATGTTATTTAAAGCAGGAAAGATGTTATGGCGACAATCGGGAGTTTTGAGTGCTAGAGATTTAACAACTATAGTTAGTAATCATTTGAATTGATTTTTTTGTATATTTATAAACGAAAACAAACAAAAATATAAAAATAATGAAATTAAAAGTATTGAGTTTGGTCATCCTATTTTTCGGATTGACTTCTTGTTTGAAGAATCAAGCAGATGGTGTTCAAGTGTTGGATGTAGCCAAATATGAAAAAAACATGGCACAACCAGATGTTCAATTGGTTGATGTTCGTACACCTGAAGAATTTGCTGAAGGTCATTTAGAAAATGCAATAAATATTGATGTTACCGCAGATGATTTTGATGCAAAAGTGGCAAATTTAGATAAAGAAAAACCAGTAATGGTCTATTGTAAATCGGGTGGAAGAAGTGCTAAAGCTTCAGCTAGATTAAAAGAATTAGGATTTAAAACTATTACCGATTTAGAAGGCGGAATTACCAATTGGAAAAGCGAAGAAAAACCAACCGTTAAATAAATTTAATACTTTAGATTATGAAGAAAAACATAGGAACAGCTGATCGTTTTGTACGTGTGATGATTGGTGTAATTGCCATAATTCTTGGTCTTTCAGGAATTTTAGAAGGTAATTTAAAATGGATTGCTCTTATTGTTGGAGCCGTAATGATTACCGTTGCATCGGTGCAATTTTGTCCGTTTTATGTATTGTTCGGAATTAATACTTGTAAAGTAAAATCTAAAAAATAAAATTATTTAAAGTCTAATATAAGTATGATTTGCTTCGGTAAATTGTACTTTTTTATTTTATAAAATATGATAACTTGGCATGATTTTGAGAAAGTTGAAATGCGCGTTGGAACTATTATTGAAATAAATGATTTTCCAAAAGCGAATAAACCAGCATTTCAATTAACGATTGATTTTGGTTCGGAATTAGGGATTAAAAAATCATCTGCACAAATAACCAAACGTTACACCAAAGAAGATTTAATCGGCAAACAAATTATCGCTGTGGTCAATTTTCCTAAAAAGCAAATCGCGGATTTTATGAGCGAATGTTTGGTGTTAGGCTCAGTAGGAGAGGAGAACGATATTGTTTTGCTTACTTCTGATATTCCTGTTGAAAATGGGTTGCGCATTGGATAAAAAAAATCCCAAAT
>NZ_JAKLJH010000076.1 GCF_023151265.1 Flavobacterium sp. | reverse complement strand
GTTAAGTTGTTTAGCCGCTTTAGCAATTTGAGCATTTTTAGGTTGAGCTCCACTTACAACAGCATAATATAAATCTGCTAAAGCTTGTTTTTGTTGCGCAACTGTCATTGGAATTCTAACATCTGCATTAGCACCAGCCAAAGACATGTTAGATTCAATTTGAATATGTTTAGACATCATTCCGTTTTTAGGAATACGACCTTGAGCATATCCTGCATCAAAACCTCCTCCTTGCCAATCTCCTAAGAAATCTGCACCAACAGAAACGATAACGTCTGCTTTTGAAAAATCATAATTAGCTAAAGCTCTTACACCGTAAACTGCTTGAAAAGCATCTAAAGCGTTTGATTCAGAAACTGCATCATAAACAACATGTTTAGTTGTTGGATATTTAGCAACTAAAGAAGCAATTAAAGCATCAGTTGAAGGACTTGCCATAGTATTTGTTAACACTACAACATTTCCACCTTTTGCTTTAGCATCTTCTAAACTAGCTTTAACTTTAGTGTTTACATCAGCCCAAGTTGCATCTTTACCAGCAATTTTAGGTTGTTTTAAACGTAAACTATCGTATAATGAAAGAACAGAAGCATGAACTCTTGCATTTGCTCCAGTTTTTGCTCCTTCTAAATTATTGTTCTCAACTTTAATAGGACGACCCTCACGAGTTTTGATTAAAATATTAGCAAAATCAAAACCATCAGCCATTGTTGTTGCATAATAATCAGCAACACCAGGAATAATTTCTTCTGGTTGAACTACGTAAGGAATTGACTTTACAACAGGACCTTCACAAGCCGCTAACGAAGCTGCAGCAGTGCTAAATCCAACATATTTTAAAAAGTCACGACGAGTAGTTGACGAAGCAGATAAAGATTCTTTATCTCCTAAGAATTGGTCAACCGGAATTGGTTCCACAAACTCGTTGTTTCTTAGCGTCTCAACAATAGAGCTATTTTCGTTTAGCTCTTCAACACTTTTCCAGTATTTTTTGTTTGATGCCATTGTATAGTATATTAGCTTCTTAAATTATTTTATTAATAGTGACATTTACCACATTCTAAACCTCCCATTTGAGCAGCAGTTAACTGAGATACTCCGTATTTTTTAGAAAGTTCTTCATGGATTTTTTTGTAGTAAGCATTATCTTCTACTTTCACATTTGTTTCTCTGTGACAGTTGATACACCATCCCATTGTTAATGGAGCATGCTGTTTCATAATTTCCATTTCTTCAACTGGACCGTGACAAGTTTGACACTCAACACCTGCAACAGTTACGTGTTGTGAGTGATTGAAATAAACGTGATCTGGTAAATTATGAATTCTAACCCATTTAACTGGTTTAGTTTTTCCTGTGTATTTTTGTAATGACTTATCCCATCCAACTGCATCATACAATTTAGCAATTTCACCATCGTAAAATGCTTTTGAATGCTCTTCAGTTGCAGTAGTTTCAGCTACTTCACTAATGTTTTTGTGACAGTTCATACAAACATTCAACGAAGGAATGTTAGAATGCTTACCAACTCTTGCAGCTGAGTGACAGTATTTACAGTCAATTCCATTTTCACCAGCATGAATTCTGTGTGAATAGTGAATTGGTTGTACTGGCTCATACCCTTGATCTACACCAATTTGCATCATCCATCCGTATGCAAAGTAAGCAGAAACCAACAATAACAAGACTGTAGAAACTAAAACTAAGAATTGATTTTTAGCATACGCTCTGAAAAGATTTAATACAGAACGATCTTTTTGCTCAACTTCTAATCCTTTAGCACTAGCAATTTTAGTCAACATATTGTTCACCAAGAACAACATAACAACTAACATCATCATTACTAAAGAAAGCACTCCTAATATCACATTATTAGAAACACCAGAATCAGCAGTTGCTTCACCAGCTACAGGCGCACCAGGAACAACTGCAGGAGCAGCAGGAGCTGGCTCAGAAGTATAAGCTAAAATATTGTCAATATCTTCATTTGACAATTGTGGAAATGCAGTCATTGGAACTTTGTTGTTCTCTTCAAAAACTTTTACAGCTTGCGCATCTCCTGACTTGATTAATTCTCCACTATTTTTAATCCATTTGTACAACCATTCTTTGTCATACTTAGAACCAACGTCACGAAGTGCAGGACCCGTAGCTTTTGCGTCTAATTTATGACATGCGGCACAATTGGTATTAAATAATTCTTTACCCTTTGCTGCATCCTGAGAGAACGCAGATAAAGAAGTTACTAGCACGAATGCTAAACTGAAGAAAATCCTTGAAAACGATTTATGGTTACCCACCTTTTTCATATTTAAAATGATTATCGACTTAATTTGGTATACTTTTAGATATACCCTTATCTAAAAAAACACGTTATTTTTTCAAAACTCCGACAAAAATACAATATTCGAACTATTATTAAAACCTTAATTTTATCTTAAAATGTAATTTATATTTGTTCTAAATAATATTCAAGCGTCTGATTCTCGTCTTAAATTGTATTTTTGTATTAAAATCATTTGTATATGAAAAACTTATCAAAACATAACTTATTGTACGTCTTTATTCTATCTTCATTTTTCTGCACAGTATCTAATGGTCAGGAGGTAAAAACAAACGTTTCTGTTGATCCAAAAATCGACCAATTGTTAAAAGAAAAAAGAAAACTAAACAGCAGTTTATTTTTAAATGAAGGTTATAAAATTCAGATTTTTTATGGAAACAGCGAAGAGTCTAAAAAGAAATTACTTGAATTTAAAAAAGAATTTAAAGACCTTGATGGTACCATCATTTTTAATAGTCCAAATTATAAAGTATGGATTGGAAATTTCAAAACAAGAATTGAAGTTGAACGTGCAATGGTAGATATTAAGAAAAAATATCCAACAGCTTTAATCATCAAACCTTCGAATTAAAAATAGATAAAAACAAAAAAGCCATTCAAATGAATGGCTTTTTTTATTGTTTATAACTGAATTATTTCAATTTTTTCTTCACTTCAACTTCATGGAATCCTTCGATTAAATCGTACTCACGAATATCGTTGTAATTTTTAATCTGCATACCACAATCGTATCCTTTAGAAACTTCTTTAACATCATCTTTGAAACGTTTTAAAGTAGCTAATTCACCTGTGTAAATTACAACTCCTTCTCTAATTAAACGTATTTTAGAGTTTCTGAAGATTTTACCATCGGTAACCATACATCCGGCAATTGTTCCCACTTTAGATACTTTAAACAATTCTCTAATTTCGGCAGTACCTGTAATCTCTTCTTTCATTTCTGGAGATAACATTCCTTCCATAGCATCTTTTAAGTCATCAATTGCATCGTAAATAATAGAATAGTTACGGATATCGATTTCTTCTTTTTCAGCTAATTGTTTTGCATTTCCTTGAGGACGAACGTTAAATCCGATAATAATCGCATCAGAAGCAGAAGCTAGTAATACGTCAGATTCAGTAATTGCTCCAACTCCTTTATGAATAATGTTGATTTGAATTTCTTCTGTAGATAATTTAGAGAATGAATCCGATAATGCTTCAACAGAACCATCCACGTCTCCTTTAAGGATAATATTCAATTCTTTAAATTGTCCTAATGCAATACGACGACCAATTTCGGCAAGCGTAATGTGTTTTTGCGTACGAACCGATTGCTCACGTTGTAACTGAGTACGTTTAGATGCAATTTGTTTTGCTTCTCTTTCGTCTTCGTAAACATTAAATTTATCACCCGCTGTTGGCGCACCATCTAAACCTAATACAGATACTGGAGTTGATGGACCTGCTTCTTTGATTTGGTGTCCTCTTTCGTCAAACATAGCTCTAATTTTACCATGATTTTTTCCAGCTAACACGTAATCTCCAATGCGAAGTGTTCCTGCTTGTACTAAAATAGTAGAAACATATCCTTTTCCTTTATCTAACTGAGCTTCAACAACAGTTCCAAGCGCAGGTTTTTTTGGATTTGCAGTAAGTTCTAAAACTTCTGCTTCCAATAATACTTTTTCTAATAATTCAGAAACTCCTGTTCCTTGTTTAGCCGAAATATCGTGTGATTGGTATTTTCCACCCCAATCTTCAACTAATAAATTCATTCCAGCTAATTGCTCTTTAATTTTTTCTGGATTAGCCGCTGGCTTATCTACCTTATTAATAGCAAAAATCATAGGAACACCAGCCGCTTGTGCGTGACTGATTGCTTCTTTTGTTTGTGGCATGATATCATCATCCGCAGCAATTACGATAATAGCGATATCGGTAACTTGAGCTCCACGTGCACGCATCGCGGTAAACGCCTCGTGACCTGGTGTATCTAAGAATGTGATTTTTTCGCCATTTTCTAAAATTACTCCGTATGCTCCAATGTGCTGTGTAATTCCTCCTGATTCACCCGCAATAACGTTTGCTTTACGAATGTAATCTAGTAAAGAGGTTTTACCGTGGTCAACGTGACCCATTACAGTAACAATTGGTGCTCTGTGTACTAAATCTTCTGGATTATCTTGAACTACTTCTGCAGCTTCTTCAATATCTGTTGTAATGAATTCTACTTCATATCCAAACTCATCAGCAACGATAGATAGTGTTTCCGCATCTAAACGTTGGTTCATGGTAACCATGATTCCAAGCGACATACAAGTTCCGATTACTTTTGTAATTGGCACATCCATTAAAGATGCAATTTCACCTACGGTAACAAACTCAGTTACTTTTAATGTTTTGCTTCCTTCTTCTTGTGCTTGTAATTCATCATCAACACGCTGACGGTGTGAATCTCTTTTATCTCTACGGTATTTTGCCGATTTTGATTTATTACCTTTTCCTTGTAATCTTTCAAGGGTTTCTTTAATTTGGTTTTTAACATCTTCTTCAGAAGGCTCTACCTTTTGAATAATTGGTTTTTTACCTTTATTAAAGCCACCAGCTCCACCACCTTTAACAAACTCTTTCTTAGGTCCGCCAGCGTTATTGTTTGCTCCAGGAGCTCCAGGAGTGCCTGGTTTAACAATACGCTTACGTTTATTCTTATTGTTATTAGCCGCATTTGCTCCACCCGCATTTTGAGCTTGAGGAGTTCCAGGCTTTTTAAAATCTTTTTTAGGATCTTCTTTTTTCTTTTTAGGTTTATCGAACTGAGATAAATCAATTTTTTGACCTGTAAAAGTAGCACCTGATAACTTTTGATATTGCGTTTCAATTTTTACTTCACCCACATCCTCAGAAGGAGTTTCTACTTTTGTCTCAACATCTTTCGTAGGCTTAACAACTTCAACGTTTTTAACAACAGGTGATTCTTCCTTAACTTCCGTTTTAACTAGTTCAGAAACTTTTTCTTCAACAGGCTTAACTTCAGCAATAACAGGCTTTTCCTCTGATACAACAACTGGTTTTTCTTCAGAAACTGGTTTTTCAGACTTAACTTCTTGCTTTTTAGGATCTAAATCGATTTTACCAATAGCTTTTGGACCAGACAAAACTGCCTTAGCTTTGATAATCTCTTGTCTTTGACGCTCTTCTTCCTGCAAACGTTTTGCTTCTTGTTCTTTTTCAAGTTCACGTTTAAGTGCCTCTTTCTCTTTTCTTTTTTCTTCACTTACTTCAAGAGAGGCTACCTTATTCCCTTTGTCAGCAGAAAATTGACCGCATAAGACTTTGTATTCCTCTTGTGATATTTTAGCATTTGGACTAGACTCAATTTCATGACCCTTTTCTTTAAGAAAATCCACAGCTCTATCAAGAGAAATATTTAACTCCCTTAAAATTTTGTTTATTCTTATTACTCTTTCTTCAGACATATAACCTTTTTAAAATTCTTTGTATGTTGTGTGTTTTGGTTAAAGAATTATCCTTCTAATTCTTCTTTTAATATATTGATTACATCTAAAATAGTTTCCTCTTCAAGATCTGTTCTTCTAACCAAGTCAGCAACATCTTGATTTAATACGCTTCTAGCTGTATCTAAACCGATTTTTTCAAATTCTTCAATTACCCAAGCTTCGATTTCGTCTGAGAACTCTCTTAATTCTACGTCGTCTTCTTCTTGTGCAATACCTTCTCTTATAACATCAATTTCATAACCTGTTAATAAACTTGCTAATTTAATGTTATTACCACCTCTACCAATAGCTTTAGAAACTTCTTCAATTTTTAAGAATACTTCTGCTGTTTTAGCTTCTTCGTTAATTTTAACAGTAGAAACTTTAGCTGGACTTAAAGCTCTTGTAATATATAATTGAGCGTTTGCTGTATAATTAATTACATCGATATTTTCGTTTCCTAATTCACGAACAATTCCGTGAATACGAGAACCTTTCATACCCACACAAGCTCCAACAGGATCAATTCTATCATCATAAGAATCAACTGCTACTTTTGCTTTTTCACCTGGAATACGAACTACTTTTTTAATTGTAATTAAACCATCAAACACTTCAGGAATTTCTTGTTCAAATAATTTTTCAAGGAATTCAGGAGCAGTTCTTGACATGATAATCTGAGGTTTATTACCTTTTAATTCCACATTTTCAATAACTCCTCTTACGTTATCCCCTTTTTTGAAATAATCATTTGGAATTTGTTTTTCTTTTGGTAGAACAATTTCATTTCCTTCATCATCCATCAAAATTACAGCTTTTGGACGAACATGATGCACTTCCGCTGTATAAATATCACCAATCAAATCCTTAAATTGTTTGTAAAGATTTGTATTGTCGTGTTCATGAATCTTAGAAATTAAGTTTTGACGTAGTGCCAAAATAGCTCTTCTTCCTAATTGAATTAATTTTACTTCTTCAGAAACATCTTCACCAACTTCAAAATCAGGTTCGATTCTTCTTGCTTCAGACAAAGAAATTTCAGAATTTGGATCTTCTACTTCACCATCTTCTACAACAACACGATTTCTCCAAATCTCCATATCTCCTTTATCAGGATTAATGATGATGTCAAAATTATCGTCTGATCCATATTTCTTTTTCAATGCATTTCTAAATACATCTTCTAAAATTGCCATTAGTGTAACTCTATCTATGAGTTTGTCGTCTTTAAATTCTGAAAACGATTCAATTAATGCAATATTCTCCATGTCAACTCTTTATTTAAAATGATATTATAACAATTGCTTCTTTTATATTCTCGTAAGGAATTTCTAGTTTTTTTTCAACTGTTTCTTTTCCTTTACCAATTTTCTTAGGCTCACGTGCCTGCCATTCTAAAGTTATCTTTTCGTCGTCAGCAGTCGTCAACTTAGCTTCAACTTCTTCTAAAGAAATGGTTTTAACTTTTAAGGTTCTACCGATGTTTTTCTTGTATTGTCTCACCATTTTTAATGGACTTGAAACACCTGCAGAAGCCACTTCTAATGAAAAATCTTGCTCTTCTCTATCTAAATTATTTTCAACCGCTCTACTTACATCGATACAGTCTTGCAAATTTACACCAAAATCACCATCTAAAATAACACTAATTTTATTAGCTTCATTAATAGATAAATCAATCAAAAAAAGATGCTCACGCTCAGCTAACGCAGCATTTAAGACTTCCTGAACTTTATTTTTAAATGTCATATTTTTATAAAAAGAGGCACGCCGTGCGTGCCTCATAATCCTTTGTCTTTTAATAACGTTGCAAATATACAATTTTTTTTGAATTAAAAAAAAGATTGTCAGTTTGGATATTTTTTGTACTTTTATAGTGTAATTCATTTACACCATTAAAATAACCTAAAACAAACTTATGAAACGAATTTTAGTACCAACCGATTTTTCAAAACACGCAGAATACGCATTAAAAGTTGCAGCACAAATTGCTAAAAAGAATGACGGTGAGATTTTTTTACTACACATGTTAGAATTACCAACAACTGGAAATGACGCCGTTACAAGAGCACACGATATCCCAGAATTGATGTTTTTTAAAAATGCAGCTGTAGCCAAATTAGACGAATTAATGGATGCTGACTATTTAGACGGCGTAAAAATTTCAAGAATTATTCAATTTGAAATGGCTTTTGAAGGCATCATCAAAAACGGAGAAGCACATAACGCAGATTTAATTGTTATGGGATCTCATGGAGCAAATGGTTTCCAAGAAATGTTCATTGGTTCAAATACCGAAAAAGTTGTTAGAAACTCTGAAGTTCCTGTGTTAGTTATCAAACGTGAAGAAGATGCTTTCAGCGCAACAAAATTTGTCTTCGCTTCTGACTTTTCAGACGAAATCAAGAAACCATTTGAAAAAGTAGTTGAATTTGTTAACAAATTTGGCTCACATCTTTATTTAGCAAACATCAATACTCCAAACAATTTTAAATCTACTAAAGTTGCTCAAAAACAAATGGATGAGTTTATAGCAAACTTTAAAATTGACAATTATTCTACACACATATACAATGATGTAAATGTAGAAAAAGGGATTTTACACTTTGCAAAAAGTATCGATGCCGATATCATAGGAATGAGCACACACGGAAGAAAAGGTTTATCTCACTTCTTCAACGGAAGCATTAGTGAAGATTTAGTAAATCATGCTAAAAGACCAGTTATTACATTTAAAATCTAATTTTTCCAGATTTTAACCGATAAAAAAAAGACCACAATTGTGGTCTTTTTTTATGCTAACTTATAACAAATTAGATACTTATAAAAATAAAAAAACTCCACTTATTTCTAAGTGGAGTTTTGTTGGCCCACAAGGACTCGAACCTTGAATGACGGTACCAAAAACCGGAGTGTTACCATTACACCATGGGCCAATACCTAACAACCTTTTCGATTGCGAGTGCAAATGTAATGCATATTTTTTATTCTGCAAATTTTTCTAAAAAAAATATTAAAAAAATTATTTAACTAATATTATAAACAAAAAAATAGTTTCTTTGTAGGAGAATATAGAAAAACCAATATACAATATGAATTCATTCAACTTTAAAAAGTGGAACACTATTTTAGGATGGTCTGCTTTTATGGTAGCTTTAATTACTTATTCTTTAACCGTTGAACCAACCTTGAGTTTTTGGGATTGTGGTGAATACATCGCAACATCAGCTAATCTTGAAGTTGGCCACCCACCTGGGGCACCTTTATTTCAAATGCTAGGTGCGTTTTTTGCCATGTTTGCCTTTAGTGCAGACAAAATTGCGTTAATGGTGAACTATCTTTCTGTATTTTCAAGTGCTTTTACTGTTCTTTTCATGTTTTGGTCGTTAACCATCTTATTGAAAAAAGTAATCGTAGGCGAAAAAGAACTTTCTACAAACAATGCTGTAATGATTTTAGGTAGTGCTACAGTCGCTTCTTTATCGTTTACATTTACCGATAGCTTTTGGTACAATGCCGTAGAAGCCGAAGTATATGCGATGGCTACATTTTTAATAGCGTTATTGTTTTGGTTAGGATTACGTTGGGAACAAGAAATAAACACGCCTCGCGGCAATAAGTGGCTACTAATAATTTCATTAGTTATTGGACTTTCTTTTGGAGTTCACTTTATGGCACTACTTACTTTTCCTGCTATTGGATTTCTATATTTCTTTAAAAAATACAACAACATTACCGTTAAAAGTTTCCTGATTGCAAACGTTGTCATTATTGCAATTTTGCTTTTTATCTTTAAGCTTTTACTTCCTTACACACTGGCTTTCTTTGGTAAAACCGAAATTTTCATGGTAAACAACCTTGGAATGCCATTTAATTCAGGAACTATTTTTGCTTTCATTTTAATTGTGGCTGCTTTCTATTTTGGATTAAATTATACCAAGAAAAAAGGGCATGTTTTTTATAACACTTTAATTTTATCAACTCTTTTCATCTTGATTGGATTTTCAACTTGGATGATGTTGCCAATTAGAGCCAATGCTAACACTCCAATCAACGAAAACAAACCATCAGATGCTGCAGAGGTTTTAGCTTACTATAATCGTGAGCAATATGGAGAACAAAAATTATTCTACGGACCTCAATTTTCTGATACTTATTCAGGTTTAGATCCTGTTACTCCGTATTTAGACGACAAACCTAATTACGAACGTGATTACAAAACAAAAAAATACATCATTACTAACGACTATGTCAACGCAAAACAAAACACCGATGATGCCCACAAAGCATTATTACCAAGAATGTGGAGCAATGAACACAGAGAAAATTATATGATTTTTACTGAACCATTAGAGTTTAGAATTAATCCAGAATATGCTCATGAAGATGAATTAGTCAATATTGTAACACAATTTAGAAAAGCCTATCAAGCTGGCGAAATTGACGAAGAAGACTATGACAAATTCTTAAAAGGTTATGGAGAATACTTAATTGTAGAGAAACCTACATTCTTTAATAATATAAAATTCATGATCCAATATCAATTTGGATATATGTATGTGCGCTATTTACTTTGGAATTTTGTTGGAAGACAAAGTGATGTTCAAGGAAAATATGACAACACACATGGAAATTGGTTAAGCGGTATCAACTTTATCGACGAGATATTCATTGGAACGCAAAAAAACCTACCATCTGACATGCAAAACAACAAAGGAAGAAATACCTATTTCTTTTTACCTTTTATTTTAGCAATCATTGGAATGGTTTTTCATGCCAAAAGAGACATTAAGAGTTTCTATGTTTTACTCGTTTTATTCTTATTTACAGGCTTAGCTTTAAAAGTGTACTTAAACGAAAGACCTTTTGAACCTAGAGAAAGAGATTATGCATTAGTCGGGTCTTTTTATGTATTCGCTATGTGGATTGGTTACGGAATTTATGCCATTTTCGACACTTTAAAGAAATACATCCAACCAAAAATTGCTATTCCAGTTGTATTAGCTACATCGTTATTAGCTTCACCAGTAGTATTAGCAGCTCAAAACTGGGATGACCATGATCGTTCTAATAAAGATACTGCTTTAACAATGGCAAAATCTTATTTAGATTCATGTGAACCAAATGCTATTTTATTTACAATAGGTGATAATGACACTTTCCCTCTTTGGTACATGCAAGAAATTGAAGGATATAGAACTGATATTCGAATTGTAAATACGCAATTATTTATGACTGATTGGTATATCGATCAAATGAAAATGAAAGCACACAATTCTGACCCTATTCCGAGCTCATTTAACAGAGAACAATACAAAGGAAGTAACAGAGATTACAGTTTGTATGTAGAAAGAACAAAAGACCCTCTATTATTAGATGACATGCTCAAATTTATAGCATTAGATGATGAAAGAGCCAAAATTGAATTAAACAATGGACGCAAAATAAATTACTTCCCATCTAAAAAAATAATACTTCCTGTTGATAAAGCAACTGTAATTAAAAATAAAGTTGTTTCAGAAAAATTCTATGATTCAATTGTACCAGCAATAGAATTTGAAATTAAAGATGATGCGCTTTATAAAAACAGATTAATGATGTTAGACATTGTGAATCAAAACAACTGGAAACGCCCAATTTATTTCACAGGCGGAAGTTTTGGTGAAGATGATTATTTGTGGATGAAAAATTATTTACAATTAGATGGAATGTGTTTTAAACTAGTTCCAATTAAAACCCCTGTAGATTCTCCAAGCCCAATGAAAATGGGTCAAATTGACTCTGAAAAAATGTACAACATTGTAATGAAATTTGATTGGGGTAACAGTGGTAAACCTATTATTTATCATGATGTTGAAACTCGCAAAAATAGCATTAGCTACAGAACCAACTTAGCTCGACTAATGGAAACCTTAATAAATGAAGGTAAATTAGACAAAGCCGAAAAAGTAATTGATTTAGCAATGGAAAAAATGCCAATTCAATATTTTGAATATTATTCTATGTTAGAACCATTTGCAATGGGATATTACGAAGTTGGTAAAAAGCAAAAAGCTAGAGATATCATTTCTGAGGTAATTAAGAAATATCAAGAAAATCTAACTTTTTACAACAGCTGGAAACCAAGCGAACAAAACTTTAGCGCTATGGATATTGTTACCGATATTGAAATGTATCGAGACTTTATCAAAGTTGCTGAATCGGCTGAAGATTTAGAATTTTACAATAAAGAAAAAGTGAAGTTTAACAATTTCAATAAAATGTTTCAACGTTTCGGCAGAGATATGGAATAACACTTTATAAATAATTAAAATGTTCCAAGTGAAAGAAATTTCGTTTGGAACATTTTTTTTATACTAATTTTACAACATGAACTTCAATTGGGTAAAAACAAATAGACTTATTAAAAAGGTTTTTTCTAATCTGGTTTGGGATATTCCAAATTCGGATAAAAAAATCTATTTAACACTTGATGATGGTCCAATTCCTGAAGTAACCGAATGGGTTTTAGATCTTTTAAAATCGGAAGAAATAAAAGCAACTTTCTTTTGCATTGGCGATAATATCAAAAAATATCCAGAAGTTTACAAAAGAATACTTGCTGAAGGACATCAAACCGGAAACCACACTTTCAATCATTTAAACGGATGGAAAACCGAAACTAATCAATATATCGATAATTTCAAGTTGTGCGAAACTGAACACTTAAAACTGAACACTGGATACTCTTTCTTATTTCGTCCTCCTTACGGAAAAACCAAACCAAGTCAATCAAAAGCTATTCGACAATTAGGATACAAAATAATTATGTGGGATGTATTGAGTTATGATTTT
>NZ_JAKLJH010000075.1 GCF_023151265.1 Flavobacterium sp. | reverse complement strand
AAAATCAAAGAAACAGATAGATTAGAAGCTTTAAAAACAGAACTAACAAAATTAGGAGCTGAAATTTCAGTAACTAATGATTCTTTGCATTTGAAACCTAACGATTTATTTAAAAGTGGGAATTCCCATCCTTTGGAGGGGTGCCCGAAGGGCGGGGTGGCTACCTATCAAGATCATAGAATGGCTATGGCTTTTGCACCATTAGCATTAAAAGTTCCTGTAATTATTAATAATGCTGAGGTGGTTTCTAAGTCGTATCCTGATTTTTGGAACGATTTAGCACTTGTTGGAATAATTGGTTCAGAAGTCAACTAACGTTTTATAATCTGAATTTGATCTAAAATAGTTTGCGATTTATCAGGAGAAACCGGAATTTGGATTTTGTTTTCCAATTCAAGACTTCCACCATCTGATTTATTGAAAGCTGTTACAAAGTTGAAGTTTACAATATACGATTTATGAATGCGTAAAAATCGGGAATCTGAACATAAAATATCTTCAAAATTCTTTAAGTTTCTACTTACTAATTGTTTACTGCTATCGTTACAAAACACCTCTGAATAAGCGCCTTCTCCTTTAATGTACATTATTTTATTCGTATCTAAAAACAATAAAGTATTTCCAGATGGAACCGCAATTTTGGTTAAGGTTTCTTGTTGTAAGTTTTCTTTAAAAGCTCTAAAATTTTCAAAACGTTGTTTTTGTTTGGCAACGCGTTGAATGGCTTCAGCTAATTCTTCTGGAATTATAGGTTTTAATAAATAATCAACAGCAGAAAATTTAAATGCTTTCAAAGCATATTCATTATAAGCTGTTGTGAAAATGATTGAAAAATTAACTTCGTTTTCATCAAAAAAGTCTAATAATTCTAAACCACTATGTCCTGGCATTTCGATGTCTAATAAAACGATATCGGGTTGGTGTTTTCTGATTGCTTTTATGCCTTCTGGTAAGTTTTCGCATTCAGCAATAACAGTAACTTCTGGACAATATTCTTGTAGAATGTAGGTGAGTGAAATTCGTGCTCTTTTTTCGTCGTCTATAATAATGGCTTTCATTTTAGTATGTAATTGGAATTTCAATAATAACTTTTGTTCCTGATGACTGACCGTTTTTATTTAATTTATCTTCAAAATTAATGGCAATATTTTGCTGTTTGTATTGATTGAGTAATTCAATACGATTTTGCATAGCTTCAGTTGCAAATGATAAATGATCTTTATTTTTGATGGCTTTTAACTCGGCACTTTTTTGTCTACCAATTCCGTTGTCATCGATTATGATTTTTAAAGAATCAAAAATGCGTTCAAAATCGATGGTTAGTTTTTTTTCTCCTTTTTTATGTAATAAACCATGTTTTACTGCATTTTCTACATAAGGTTGCAAAAGCATCGATGGAATTTTGATGTTTTCAATATCAATGCCATAACCAATGTTAATTTCATAACTAAAATCTTCATCAAAGCGCGCTTTTTCAATATCTAAGTACAAGCCTAAAGTTTTAATTTCTTCTGAAAGCGTTATGTTTTCCTTTTCACTCATTTCTAAAATAGTTCTGGTAAGTGTGGAAAATTTAGACAAATAAGAAACAGCTTGTTTTTTATCGTTAGTCAAAATAAAGGATTGAATAGTATTCAAAGCATTGTAAAAGAAATGTGGATTCATTTGCGATTTAATTGCTTTTAGTTTCGATTGGTTTAAATTCTTTTCTAAATTGACTTTGTCTAATAAAAGTTGGTTTTTCTTCTCAATTTTTTGAATTTGATATTTGTAGAAAGTATAAGCCAGCGCAATGATAATTAATCCCAAGTAAATTAAGAAAAAAGTGTTCAGCCAAAATGGTTTGTTAATTTTGAAGTTGATTTGCTCAACTGCAGTTTCGTAATTAGCATCAATTTTTAGGTATAATTTGTAATCTCCTGGCGAAACAGATGATAAAATTAGATTTCTGTTGTTAATGTCTAATCGGTTCCAATTGCCATCATTTATTTTGTACAAGACGCTATTTTTTTCATTTGGATTAAAAGAAAGCACAGAAAAATTAACGGTAATGTTGTTTTGATTGTATTCTAAATTACTTAAGTTGTTTTCGTTTTGAAGAATATTATTAACTTTTATTTCGTTGATAATAAGTTCTGGTTTTGCAAATTCCTTATTCTTGAATTTATTCTTAACGATAATTCCTTTTGAAGTAGCAAAATAAATTTCATTTTTAATTACTGCAACATCTGTAACTTCTAAATCACTTGTTAAAGGTAGAATTTTTCGGTACTTGTTGTTGATTAAATTGTATTCAATTATACCGTTATTAGTAAAAAGAAAAATAGAATTCTCTTGAATTTTAAACTTGGTAAAACGCTCTTTTAAATGTTCTTCAAAAATAGAAACCTTGGTTACAATGTTATTTGCATCAATTTTGTATAATTCTTCGCTAGTAGATAATGCATAAACTACATTTTTGTAGGATTGTAAATTAGTAATGTAAAGTGATTTGTTTTGAAATTTTAATTCGTTAACATCATTTAAATTAACAAATTTCAATCCCATGTTGGTAGCATAGTAAATGCAATTATTTTCAGAATTAAATGCTGTTGATTTGCCGTTTAATCTTAGTACAGAACTTTCGTTAAATCCGTTTGGAGTATTATAATATTTTTTAAAAATAGCATCCCATTTACTTTTGTTGTTTCCAACTCTAAATAAACCACAAATTCCACTAGCAGCTACAGAATAGTAAGTTTCGTCAACTTTTTTTATATCTTTTACTGCTGTTGACCATTCTTTTGTAATTGTGTTTTTTTGGTCTAAGATTTTAAATTTTGATGAGGTAAAGTAGATGTTTTGGTTTTTTTCGTTGCCAATAATTTGGTTTATTGGATGGTTGCTTTTGTTTTTATAAACTGTTTTTACTGATAAATTATCTAATTGAAGACCATATATCAAATCGTTTTCTGTTCCTATTAAAAGTTGATTATTATAGGGTGAAAAAATAGTAGGCTTTGGATCTAACGGAATGAAATTGTTTTTAAAATCTTGAATAAAAAGCAATCCATTATTTACCGTAGAAATCCAATAGTTTTGTTGTTTATCTTTAAAAATGTATGATACATTATATTCAGAGAAGTAAGTAGTGGCTTTTTCATTTTCATATTTTATAATTCCGTTTGGAGTACATAACCAAGGAGTGTCATCTATGTAGGCTAAGTTTTGAATAAAATCAAATGAACTACTGAAATTTTTCTTAATTAATTCATTGTTTTTAAAGAGGTAATAATAATTAGAGTATTTTGAAACAATGAATAATTCGTCTTTTATTACTTGAACGATAGGAACTTCTAATGTTTTTTTAAAATCATCAGTAAGTGGTGTTTTTTTTATTTTTTTTGGATAATCAATTTCGTAGATATATTCTCCAATAAGGTGAAATTTTGAACCAGCTGTAAATGTAGAACGAATGTTTTTGTCTGCAATAGGATAGAAATAAATAGGTCGTAATTTTTTTAAATCATAAACCATTACCCCTTTAGGTTGCATTAAATACAATTTGTCTTTAATGATGCTGTATTTAATATAGCCAACAGATTCTTTTTGAGGTAAGTTTTTTAACTCGCCATTTTCTACATAATATAAGTAGCCATCAAAGTTATTGTACCAAATTCTTCCAAAGCTATCTTCGTTTATACAAGAACCCGATTTTGAAGTTTGAATGTCTGAAGTAAAAGTTTTGAAAACACTTCCATCATAACGACAAAGCCCTTTTCCAGTTGCAAACCACATAAAACCTTTACTGTCTTGAAAAATGTCGTAAACACTATTAGATGGCAAGCCGTTTGTTCTATCTAAAGTATAGTAATAAGGGTTTTGCCCAAATAGTATTTGAGTAAAAAGATAAAGTAATATGATTTGAAGCAGTTTCAAATAAACGGATTTGTTAACAAATATAAACAATTATTAAAGTGTTTAGAATACCTCAGTTTGTGAAACCTGCTTTTTAATTAACGAAATCTGTTTCTGTTCTTTTTTCGTTAACTGAAAATAGGATTTGGTAAACTCGTTAAAAATTAAAGACTTGATAAAAATAATTTTACATCAAAATTCTAAATCGATATTTATGAAAACAAAATTATTCTCTTTTTTAGTACTACTATTTTGTAGTTTGTTGAATGCGCAAGTTACTTCGGGACTTATACAGCATTTTAAATTTGACAATTCCTATACAAATGAAGCTGGGAATGTTACTTTTAATACTACATTATTTGGTTTTGATAGGATAGGCAATGCTAATTCAGCAATTCGAATTCAAACAGCTTTACCTACACAAGCAATAATTCCTGGATTACCTTATGGTAACTCTCCAAGATCAATTGCTTTTTGGTGTAAAATGAATTCTGAACCAGATGTAAACTATGGTCAAGTATTTTCATACGGAACAGGTACGTCCTCAAACGCATGTGGTGGAAGTGTAACAAGAACATATCTTAATTTTATCTCATATTCGAATAATCTAGATATTACTTTAGGAGGTGGAGATGTTAAAAATGTTATTGGTTCTTGGCATCATTTTGTTTTTACTTATGATGGTACAACTGCAAAAATATACAGAAATGGTCAATTACTTGGTTCAGGACCCAAAACATGGAATACAATTAATAATTCAGATATTTTTAAATTAGGTATAGGAGTTGGAGGAGAACAAACATTTGATGGGTTTATTGATGATTTAAAAATTTACGATAGGGCTATTACAGAAGCTGAAACAGTTTTATTAGGAGGAGACCCAACGGTTAGCTATACGTTTAATAATACTACGTTAAATACAATTGGATCGAGTCCATTCAATAATGTAGGTATTTCTTTTGTTAACGATCGTAATGGAAATTCAAATAGTGCTATGCGTGTTAGCGGAACACAAACATATGCTAATGTTTGGAGTAGTTTACTTCCAACTGGAACGAAAAGAAGAACCATTAGTTTTTGGTATAAAACTACATCTAATAGCGGTTATCCAGGTGTTTTTTCTTATGGTGCAAACGTAAATTCACAAACTTTTGGAATATATTTAAATCCTAACGGTGGGGCTGTTTTTCAAGGATATGCAAATGATTATGATACCGGAGGCAGTGTTGCGGTAAATACTTGGCATCATGTTGCAGTTTGTTATAATGAAGGTTCTGTATTGAGGGTTTACAGAGATGGTGTTCAAGTAGGGATTACTACTATTAACTTAAACACTGCTTTTTCTTCTTTTAAATTAGGTAATGCAACTGTACCTATGGAATTTGATGATTTAAAAATATATGATTACGAGTTAACCGCAACTCAGATTTCAAACTTATACAATTATAACACCCTGTCATCATCATACTTTTCTCAAAACAATTTAGAGGTGTCTTTATATCCAAACCCAGTTCGTGATATTCTAAATATTGAAATCGAAAACGATATTCAATCCATAGAAATTTACAATATTCAAGGGCAAAGAGTACTTTCATCTAATCAAAACCAAATCAATGTTTCAGATTTAGCTTCTGGAATGTATTTAGTAAGAATTCAAGACATCGATAACAATATCGCAACTAAAAAAATCGCAATTAAATAGTTAGTTTTTTGGTTTTAAAATTTAGGCGTTGTCAAGTAAAACAAGGGTTTTGTAAAATAAACCTCATTTTACTTGACAACGCCTATTTCATAATCGTATATTTGCCAACTGAATTTTAGTGTTTTATGAATAGAACGCTTAAACACTTTAATTTTTAAACACTTAAACATTTTTTAATGAAATTATCTCATTTCAATTTCAATTTACCAGAAGAATTATTAGCTGAATTTCCAGCTGAAAATCGCGATGAATCTCGCTTAATGGTTGTTAACAGAAAAACAAATACTATTGAGCACAAATTATTCAAAGACGTTATTGATTATTTTGATGATGGCGATGTAATGGTGTTAAATAATACAAAAGTTTTTCCAGCACGTTTATACGGAAACAAAGAAAAAACGGGAGCTCGTATCGAAGTTTTCTTATTAAGAGAATTAAATGCAGAACAACGTTTGTGGGATGTTTTAGTAGATCCAGCACGTAAAATTCGTATTGGAAATAAATTGTATTTTGGTGATGACGATTCGTTAGTAGCTGAAGTAATTGATAATACCACTTCTCGTGGAAGAACATTACGTTTCTTATACGATGGTTCTTACGAAGAATTCAGAGAAAAATTAGTAGAACTTGGTGAAACTCCAATACCTAAATACATCAATCGTGAAGTAACTCCAGAAGATGCTGAGCGTTACCAAACCATTTATGCAAAAGAAGAAGGTGCTGTAGCAGCTCCAACTGCTGGTCTACACTTTTCTAAACATCTATTAAAGCGTTTAGAAATCAAAGGAGTTGATTTTGCCGAAGTAACATTACACGTTGGTTTAGGAACTTTTAATCCAGTTGAGGTAGAAGATTTATCAAAACACAAAATGGATTCTGAAGAAATGATAATTACGCAAGAAGCTTGCGATATTGTTAATAATGCAAAAGCTAAAAAGAAAAAGATTTGTTGTGTAGGAACAACATCTATGAGAGCAATGGAAAGTTCTGTTTCTTCTCAAAGAACGTTAAATCCTTACACAGGTTGGACAAATAAATTTATTTATCCTCCATACGATTTTAGTATCGCAGATTGTATGATTACTAATTTCCATACACCAAAATCAACTTTATTAATGATGATTTCTGCTTTTTGCGGTCACGATTTAATGAAGAAAGCTTACGAAGAAGCTATCAAAGAGAAATATCGTTTCTACTCTTATGGAGATGCGATGTTAATTATATAATTTTTAAAAATCTCAATCGAAAGGTTGAGATTTTTTATTTTAACAGGTTTCGCTTTTTGCTGCTTTGAAACTTTTACCTAATTTTACCCTTCAAACAAAACTACCTAATGACTTTTCAAAACACACGCGAATTCGCACAAAGTTTAGATGCTCAAGACGAATTGAGAAAATACAGAGATGAATTTCATTTTCCACACGTAAACGGAAAACAAGTAATTTATTTTACTGGAAATTCTCTCGGACTTCAACCAAAAAGAACAAAAACCTATGTTGATGAGGTAATGAACGATTGGGCAAATTTAGCAGTTGAAGGTCATTTTTATTCCGATAAACCTTGGTGGGATTATCAAGAACGTTTTGCATCTCCTTTAAGTGAAATTGTTGGAGCAAAACCTACGGAAGTTGGAGTTATGAATACTTTAACTGTGAATCTTCATTTGTTAATGGTGTCTTTTTATAATCCAACACCACAGAAATACAAAATTATTTGTGAGGAAAAAGCGTTTCCAAGCGACCAATACATGTTTCAAAGTCAAGTAAAATTTCATGGTTTTGACCCAAAAGATGCAATTGTTGAAATCAAAAGAAGAGAAGGAGAAGCAAATATTCGTTTAGAAGATGTTTTAGCCAAAATTGATGAGGTTGGAAATGAATTAGCTCTAGTTTTAATTGGAGGAGTAAATTATTATACGGGTCAAGTGTTTGATATGAAAACCATCACGGCAGCCGGGCAAAAACACGGAGCTTATGTGGGGTGGGATTTAGCACACGCCGCAGGAAATATCAAATTAAATTTACACGATTGGAATGTTGACTTCGCTGCTTGGTGTAGTTATAAATATATGAATTCTGGACCTGGAAATGCTTCGGGATTTTTTGTTCATGAAAAGCATCATAACGATAAAGAATTAAAACGTTTTGCGGGTTGGTACGGGCACAACAAAGAACGTCGTTTTAAAATGGAACCTGATTTCGATCCTGTTCATGGAGCAGATGGTTGGCAAATTAGTAATCTACCTATTCTGTCTTTAGCACCTTATTTAGCTTCGGTAGAAATGTTTGCTGAAGTTGGGATGGATAAACTAATCACAAAGCGAAATTTAATAACTTCTTATTTAGAATTTATTCTTCACGAAATCGACAAAGAATTAGAAGGAGCTGATTTTGAAATCTTAACTCCATCAAATCAAGAAGAACGAGGTTGTCAATTATCAGTTTACCTTCACGGACAAGGAAGAGAATTGTTTGAACGATTAATGAAAAATGGTGTAATCACTGATTGGAGAGAGCCAAACGTGATTCGTTTAGCTCCAGCACCATTCTATTGTTCATTCGAAGATATGTATGAATTTGGTCAAATATTGAAAGAATTAATTTCAAATAAATAATTAAAAGCCGGACATCTTGTTCGGCTTTTTTGTTAAATAAACTATCTTTGTACGGTATAACTGAATTACATGAAATCATGACTAAAGAACAAATTTTAGAAAACTTTGATCCATCCCAACCTGGGTTGGCAGATGCTACTATTTTTGGTTTGCCTTTTTCGGCAGAGCAAAGTGAAATTATTGTAATTCCAGTGCCTTGGGAAGTTACGGTGAGTTATGGTTCTGGAGCTTCTAAAGGTCCAGATGCGGTTTTAGACGCTTCTTTTCAAGTAGATTTGAATCATCAAGAATTTCCAGAATTATGGAAATTAGGAATTTATATAGACAAGCCCGCTAAAGAGTTAAAAAAGAAATCTAAAAAGTTCAAGAAGCAAGCGGCTCCAATCATTAAAGCTTTAGAAAGCGGAATGATTTTAGACCATCATCCTTCATTAATGAAAGATTTAGAAGAAATCAATTATGCATGTTCTGATATGGTGGAAGCCGTTCGCGAGCAAACGCTAAATTGGATGAACAAAGGTAAAAAAGTAGTGCTTTTAGGTGGAGATCACTCAACACCGCTAGGATATTACCAAGCTTTAGCAACTAAATATGACAACTTCGGAATCTTACATTTAGATGCGCATATGGATTTACGTATTGCTTATGAAGGATTTACCTATTCGCACGCTTCTATCATGTACAATACGTTACAAATTCCTCAAGTTTCAAAAATTGTACAAGTAGGAATTCGCGATTTTTGTGAGCAAGAAGTAGAAGTCGCTTTAAAAGACAGGGTTTTAGTTCATACCGATAGCGATTTAAAACAAGAAGCATTCGAAGGTAAAACTTGGCAACAACAATGCGATCAAATTATCGCTTCGTTACCAGAAAAAGTATGTATTTCTTTCGATATAGACGGAATGTATCCTTGGTATTGTCCAAACACAGGAACTCCAGTTCCAGGCGGATTTTCATTTGAACAAGCCGCTTATTTGTTCAGTCGTTTAGCTGAAACTAATAAAGAAATCATTGGATTTGATTTAGTAGAAGTAGCGCCAGGCGATGACGATTGGGATGGAAATGTAGGAGCAAGAATGTTATTTCACATGTGTGGTGCTTTTGCAAAATCTCAGAAAATGAATGTTGGAAATAAAATCAAGTTTAACAAATAATTTATATCTTGCATTAAATCAGACGAAAGTCTTAAATAATTCGCCCCTTAATTTATTTAAAGACAAAAATATGAGTCATTTTGTAATTGAACAATGGAGAGAATATCCAATAGAAGTTCCTGGTAAGGTTAGATATGCTGTTTCTAATTATGGTAGACTTAAAAGTTTTACCGATAAAATTGAAAACGGGAAAATTCTAAAAGGTGCTCCAACTGAAGGTTTTCTATTTTTACGTTATGTTAGATCCGTTAACGGAAAAAAAAGCTACTACTCTCATGCCATTCATAAAATGGTAGCGGAGCTTTTTATTCCAAGAGTAAGTGAAGACCAAGAATATGTTTTACATCTTGATTATGATAAAATGAATAATCAGTTGTACAATTTAAAATGGGCAACTTACAATGAGATGCGCGCTCACGGTCATAAAAGTCCAGCTGTAAAAGAAGCTTTTAAGAAGTTTCAAGAAAATAATATTAAGAGAGATGGTAAAAAGCTAACTTCTACACAAGTCATTCGAATTAAATTAAAAATGAAACGACAAGGTGAAAAGTTCAGCGTTAGAAAAACCGCAAAAGAATTTAATGTTTCCGAAATGCAAATTTACCGCATTAAATGGGGTCAAAATTGGGGACATATACAAGTATAAACCGAAGCAATGCTTCGGTTTTTTTATAAGCTTTCCATATTCTCTAAAAACGTAATCGCTTTTTCTTTCGTAGCGGCTAATTCTTCTGGTTTCATTTTTCTTAGTAGTGCTAACATCATACTCATTCTTTGATTATTGGCAAAATGGTGTTTTTTCTCATCTAAAAAATGCCAATACAAACTGTTAAACGGACAGGCTTTTTCGCCCAATTTCTCCTTTACGTTGTAATGACAACTGCCACAATAATTACTCATTTTATTAATGTAACTTCCTGAAGAAACATAAGGTTTGGTCGCCACAATCCCTCCATCCGCATATTGACTCATACCACGTGTGTTTGGCATTTCAACCCATTCAATCGCATCGATATAAACCCCTAAATACCAAGCGTCCACTTCGTCAGGATGCAATTGTGCTAACAAAGAAAAATTACCAATGACCATCAATCTCTGAATGTGATGCGCATACGCTTCCGATAAACTTTGGGAAATGGAATGTTGTATGCATTTCATCTTTGTTTTTCCGGTCCAAAAGAATTCAGGTAGTGGATTGTAGTTTTCTAAGGTGTTCATTTGGGAATAATTTGGCATTTCTTTCCAATAAATTCCTCTAACATATTCGCGCCAGCCAATAATTTGTCTCACAAAACCCTCTACTTGCGCCAATTCAATCGTTTCTTGATTTTGGTAATAATACGAAATCACGGCATCAACCACTTCTTTCGGGCTAATCATTTTGGAATTCATTGCAGAAGACAAACGAGAATGAAACAGAAATTTATGTTCCGAAAACAATGAATCTTGATACGTTCCAAAATGTTCCAACAAATGTTCACAGAAATAGCTAATCAATTGTAAGCTTTCGTCTCTGGAAGTCGGCCAATTGAAATTTTCCACATCAATATTTCCAAAAGTCGTGATGTTTTGACTTTCAATTTCGGCAACAAGTTCCTTCACATTTTTATGAAATTCCAAAGGAAACGGAATCGGAACTTCGTTTTTATATTGATTGCGGTTGTTGTGGTCAAAATTCCATTTTCCATCTAACGGCTGGTCTCCAACCATTAAAACATCATGTTTTTTTCGCATCATGCGATAGAAACTTTCCATCAAAAGTTGTTTTTTTCCTTTGAAAAAATCAGTCAATTCACTTCTAGAAGTATAAAAATGTTCCGAATCTACAGCTTTTGTAGGAATGGAAAGTTTTTCGCAGATAGATTTCAATTGTTCATCTAAACGATATTCATCTGGAAGTTGGTATTCAAATTGCTCGATTTTATTCTTTTCAACCAAATCCAAAATCAATTGTTCCAAATTCTGTGGATTATTGGCATCCGAAATTTTATAATAAACAACTTGATGACCTTGTTTTGTCAATTCGTCCGATAAATTTCGCATCGAAAGAAAAAACGCGGCTACTTTTTGAATGTGATGTTTCACATAATCCGTTTCCTGACGCATTTCAGCCATTATATAAGTCACATCTGGATTTACTTCATTAAACCAAGAATGTTTTGAATTGAGTTGGTCGCCCAAAAGTAATCGAAGTGTTTTCATCTAAAATAATTCAGGAATTAACCACATTTTCTGAAATTTTCCATCGCCATCGTACATTTCCGCTTGGCGTTTGATGTTGAATTTTCTATCTCTTGGATCGTTGCCTACGCCAGCATTGTACATCCAATTGCCATAATTGCTGTGTACATTGTAATCAATCAACATACTTTCGAAATAGGCAGCGCCAATGCGCCAATCTTGTTCCCATTCTTTTGCCCAATAACTCGCCACATTTTGACGGCCGCGATTGCTCATCCAACCTGTTTTTTGTAATTCAATCATGTTGGCATTCACGAAATGTTCAGGTGTGCTGCCGTTCGTCCATTGATTGAAAGCTTTAGTATTTTGGTTCCAATGGTATTCTTTTTGCAAAATACCGTTCAATTGGAAAATTTTGTTTCCGTGTTTAAGTGAAATGTATTTGAAATAATCGCGCCAAATTAACTCGAAAATCAACCAATAGGTATCTTCGTTTTTGACAACTTTTTTCTCAAATTGTTGCACTTCCCAGTAAATCATTCGTGCCGAAATACTACCATTTGCCAACCATGCAGAAAGTTTTGAACTATAATCTTTTCCAATCAAACCATTACGTGTTTTTTTGTAAACCGCTAGTTTTTTGGTGTCCCAAAAGTAGTCTTTGATTCTTTTTTTAGCATGATTTTCGCCACCTTTAAAAGGAAAAGCCGTTTTATTCGGTTGCTTGAACTCCGAAGCTTCGGAGTCAAATCCTAAATCTTCTAACGTAGGAATTGTAGTTTTTTCTTCAATTAGATTAGAAATCGGTTTTGCGGATATGGCAACGGTTGGTCGCACTCGAATTTTCTTTTCCAATTGCTTTCTAAACTCGGTAAAAACTTCTGGAATTTTCTCCCAATCTTCATAAGGAACATCATCAGGATGAAATAAGAATTGGTCGTAATACGTTTTCCAATTCACCGCTGGAATTAGATTTCGTACTTCATTTTCTACATCCACTTCTTCTTGCGTCCATTCGTTTTGACTATAAATCGTGTCAATTTGATATTTTGCAGCTACTTCTGGAATTAATTGTTCGGGATAACCGTAATAAACTAATAAGGAGATATTCTTTTCTGCTAAATTTTGTTGTAATTCTACTAAAGTTTCTAAA
>NZ_JAKLJH010000074.1 GCF_023151265.1 Flavobacterium sp. | reverse complement strand
AAATACAAATTATGAATTTTGGGTAAGAGCTGACTGTGGAGGTGCTGGATATAGTGCTTGGGTTGGTCCATTTACTTTCAGAACTTTATGTTCTGCTATAAATACGTTCCCTTTTGTTGAAACATTTAATACTGATTCAACTACAGAATCTTGTTGGTTAGTTGTTAATGGTAATGCTGATGGTGATCAATGGAATATGAATGGAACTACTATACCAAGAAATGGTCAATCTGCAGAATTATATACAGATTTTAATACTGTAAATAATGACTACTTAGTTTCTCCACAATTAGATTTAGGTACTACAGCTAAAAGATTAAAGTTTTGGGTTAGACATTATTCAAATTTTGAACCAGATAATTTAAATGTTAGAATTTCTACTACAGGAAGAGATATTCCAAGCTTTGCTTCTAACAATTTATTAACTCTAACTACTACTCAGATAACAACTACATATACTGAGTATATTGTTGATTTAAGTGCATATAGTGGTTTAGTTTATATTGCATTTGCTCGTGAAGATGCGCCAGCTGATGGTTGGTATGTTTCTATTGACGATGTTACTGTTGAAGACGCTCCAACGGCACCACCTGTTTGTGCAACTAATGTTGTAGCAACTCCTCATCCAACATGTGGAAACTATGCTAATTCTATTACATGGGATGTTACATCTGGTGCTGATGGATATTACGTTACTATTGGTACAACAACTGGTGGAAATGATATTGCAAATGCGGTTTCAGTTTCTGGTACTTCTTATAACTTTACTGGTAACTTTAATACTACATATTTTTATACAATTGTTCCTTATAATGCTAATGGTTCAGCAACTGGTTGTACAGAACAATCTTTCGCTACAAATGTTAATGGTTGTTATTGTGTATCTGCTCCAACTTCTGTTGATGGTTTAGGTATCACAAATGTTCAAATTGTGTCAACAAATTTTGCAAATACAGTTTCAACATCTCCAGTTTACAATGATCATACTGCAACACCTGTAGATATGTCTCAAGGAATTAATAACAACGTTCAAATTTCTTTTGATACAGGTTTTGGTTATGATTATAATATTGTTATTTGGATTGATGCAAATGACGATTTTAATTTAGATGCTTCAGAGATTGTTTATACTGGTTTAGCTCCTAATACTCCTATTGTAACTCATAACGCATCTTTTGTTATGCCAGGTACAATGCCACTAGGACAACATAGAATGAGAATAGTGGCTACTGATGCTTTACAAACACCATCTAATCCATGTTATTCTGGTACTTATGGTGAAACTGCTGATTTTACAGTTAATATTGTTGCAGCTTCGTGTACGCCACCAGCAGCTACAACAACTGTAGTTCCTGCTTGTGGTACTGCTCAATATTCTATTGACGTAAATGTAACTGCTTTAGGAAGTGGAACACCTTCTATTACAGATGGAACAACTTCATGGCCAGTTTCAGCTATTGGAGTAGTAAATGTTGGACCATTTGCTAGTGGTTCTTCGGTTACTTTAACTTTATTACACGGTTCGGATGCCACTTGTAATTTACCTTTAGGTTCATTCAATTATGCTTGTCCTCCTGCTAATGATAATTGTGCTAATGCTGTTTCTTTAACTGTAAATCCTGATTTTTCTTGTGGTACAGTTACAGCTGGAACAACTCAATCTGCTACTGATTCAGGTATTGAACCAACATTTACAGTAACAGGTACTCCAGATAATGATGTTTGGTATAGCTTTGTTGCTACAGGAACTGCACATAGAATATCTTTACTTAATGTTGTAGCTGTTACTGGTTTTTCAACAGACATGGGTATTGCTGTGTTTGATGGTACAGGAACATGTTCTGCTTTAACTTTAGTTGGTAGTAGTGATCCTGAGACATACAATTTAACAGGACTTACCCCAGGTACTACTTATTACGTTGCTGTTTATGGTTGGGGAGCTGCTCCTGGAGCTGTAGCTAATTTTAATATTTGCGTTGGAACACCTCCTGCAGCTCCTGCTAATGATGAATGTGCTAATGCAATTGCTATTTCTTCAATGCCATATAGTAATTCTCAAGATGCTTCAGCGGCTACAGGTCCTGTAGTTTCTACTTGTACAGGTATGAATGATGGAGTATGGTATACTGTTGTAGGTAATGGAGCTGATATTATTATTGATGTTACTGCTGTTACAGGATGGGATCCAGAACTTGGTATTTATACTGGTTCTTGTGGTACTTTTACTTGTGTAGATAGTATTGATGATGAAGGAACAAGTGTAGGTGAAACTTATACAATTGTAGCTTCTACATTAGGAACTACTTATTATATTAATGTAGGACACTATAGTGGTTCTGGGGATTCTCCTGAAGGACCGTTTACTATTGACGTAACTACAACTTTATCATCTGATTCTTTCGATAACGCTAATTTCACAGCTTATCCAAATCCTGTAAAAGATGTATTAAATGTGTCTTACACTTCTGAAATTTCTTCAATTAGAGTAATCAACATGATTGGTCAAGAGGTAATTTCTAAAAATATTAACGCTACTTCAACTCAAGTTGATATGTCTCAATTAAGTGCTGGTACTTACATTGTAAATGTAACAGTAGGAGACAACGTTAAAACATTAAAAGTTGTTAAGCAATAAATATTAAATTTAGTTAATGATTAAAGTCCCGATTTATTCGGGACTTTTTTTTATCTTTTTTCTAAAATTTAATTATGTACAAGGAAGAAATAACCCATATAAATTAGATAACAACTATTTAAAATCTTTAAAAATTATGTAGGTTTGTAAAAAAAATAAAATGTATTTTTCATTTATTGTTCCAGTATACAACCGACCTGATGAAATTGATGAATTGCTTGAAAGCTTATCTAAGTTTACATCAACTATTCCTTTTGAAACAGTAATCATAGAAGATGGTTCTACAATTCCATGTGGTAATATAATTGAAAAATATAAAGATGAGTTAACCATTTCCTATTACTTTAAACCAAATTCAGGTCCAGGAGATTCTCGAAATTACGGAATGAAAGTGGCTAAAGGTGATTATTTTATCATTCTTGATTCTGACTGTATTATTCCTTCAGATTATTTAACTCAGGTTCAAAAAAGTTTAGAATTAGAATATGTAGATTGTTTTGGAGGTCCAGATGCGGCATTAGATTCGTTTTCCGATATTCAAAAAGCAATTAATTTTACGATGACCTCTTTCTTAACAACTGGCGGAATTAGAGGTGGAAGTGAAAAAGTTGATAAATTTCAACCTAGAAGTTTTAACATGGGATTATCCAAAAAAGCTTTTGAAGCATCAAATGGTTTTGGAAATATCCATCCTGGTGAAGATCCTGATTTATCTATTCGATTATGGAACTTAGGTTTCAAAACTAAGTTAATAAAAAGTGCTTTCGTATATCATAAAAGAAGAATTAGTTGGGAAAAGTTCCAAATCCAAGTCAATAAATTTGGAAAAGCACGACCTATTTTAAATTCATGGTATCCAGAACACAAAAAAATTACATTCTGGTTTCCAAGTTTATTTCTAATAGGATTTTTATTTTCGGTTTTCTTAGCTTTTTTTAATTTTCCCTTTTTTCTTGCGCTTTATGGATTTTACTTTTTACTATTATTTATGACTTCGTTATTATTCAATAAAAATCTAAAAATTGCGTTATATTCATTATGGGCTACCATAATTCAGTTTTATGGTTATGGAAAAGGATTTTTACTATCATACTTTAAAATCTCAATTTTAAAACAAAAACCTCAAGAAGCTTTTCCTGAGTTGTTTTTTAAGAAATAAATATGACTAAAATAATTGGTTTAACTGGTGGTATTGGAAGCGGAAAATCTACCGTAGCAAATTATATTGCTTCAAAAGGAATTCCTGTTTACATTGCTGACGAAGAAGCCAAGAAAATTATGGAACGTGAAGATGTAAAGCAAAAAATTCAAAATTTGTTTTCAGAATCAGTTCTTAATGATGATACATCTTTAAATCGAAAAAAAATTGCCGAATTCGTTTTTAACAATCCAGAAAAGTTAAAAGAATTAAATGCCATTGTTCATCCTGAAGTACAACTTCATTTTAAAAATTGGTTAAATAACCACAAAGACTTCCCTTTTGTAATTAAAGAAGTTGCTATTTTATTTGAAACAGGTGGAAATAAGCACTGTGATAAAGTTATTTTAATTACTGCTCCAGAAGAACTTAGGATAGAAAGAGCCATGAAACGTGATAATTTAACAAAAAAAGACATTTTAGTTAGAATTAACAATCAACTTCCTGACTCAAAAAAGAAAAAATGGAGTGATTTTATAATTGATAATATAAATTTAAACGATACTTTCTTAAAAACCGATGAAATTCTTAAAATATTAGCAAAAACATAAAATTTTGTTTATATGTTAATCTTTGGTTAATGTATTTTAACGAGAAATGTTAAAATGTTAAATTTGTTTCGATGAATAAGTCAAGGTTTAGATTATTGGTCTTTTTAATGAGTTTGTCATTAATTGGAATCATATTAGTTCAATTGTATTGGATTTCTACCTCATTGGATAAAAATGAAGAGGAGTTCAAATATCACGTTCAGCAAGTTTTAGGAAATGTTTCCAACACAATTAAAGAAAAAGAGTTGGTTACCTTCTATAATCACTACAATAAGATTATAGATAGTACAGGAAAAGTTCCACAAGAAGACGAGTTAAAAGAAATATATTTCTACGAACGCGATAAAAAAACAAATGAAACTATAATTTACACTAATACTTTAGTAGCAGAAAACTACGGAATCAATGGTTCGTTCTTTGATAAAAATGCAAATTCAGTCAATTTTGGAAATGTAGTTTCTAAACGAAAAACAGAAGTTTATAGCGGAAACTCTTTAAACGACGGAAGTTTACAAATGCGTTCTTTTCCTGATGTTACGATAAAAAAATCGGGAAGTGTTTCTAGTTTGGATAAAGCTAATTTTGAAGTAGCTTTTAAAGATGTAGTGTCTTTAAAACCATTGCAAGAAAGAGTTTCTACAGAACAATTAGGTAAATACTTAAAAGATGAGCTTCACAAATATGGAGTAAAAACACCTTTTGAATTTGGTATTTATAGTAATGGCTTAGCAACAAAAGTACGTTCTGAAGATTTTAAATATGATGTAAAAACAACTTACGGAATTCCCGTTTTTCAGGATAATGAAGGAATGTCTAAATACCAACTGTTAGTTAGTTTTCCCCAAAAAAATAAATTTGTATTCTCTTCTTTAATTGGAATTTCAAGTTTGTCCTTATTGTTCACTTTGGTTATTGTGTTAACGTATTCAAGTGCGTTGAATCAATTAATCAAACAAAAGCAAATTTCTGAAATCAAAACCGATTTCATTAATAATATGACACACGAGTTCAAAACACCTATTGCTACTATAAATTTGGCTTTAGATGCAATTAAAAACCCTAAAATTATAGATGATAAGGAAAAGGTACAACGTTACCTTCAAATGATAAAAGAAGAAAACAAGCGAATGCACGCTCAGGTTGAAAATGTATTGCGAATTTCTAAATTAGAAAAGAATGAGCTAGACATTTCTAAAGAACCAAGAGACGTAACCGAAATTATTGAAGATGCAATCGAACACGTTAGTTTAATTGTAGAAGATAGAGAAGGTATAGTTCATCAGCATTTTAATGCACAACGAAGTACGATTCTATTAAACGAAGTACATTTTACTAATGTATTAGTAAACGTGTTAGATAATGCTATAAAATATTCGCCAAATGCACCTGTAATTAATGTTTTTACAGAAAATATTAAAGACTTTATTTTGATAAAAATTCAAGATCAAGGTGCCGGAATGAGTAAAGTAGCACAAAAAAGAGTTTTTGAAAAATTCTACCGAGAACATACGGGAGATTTACATAATGTAAAAGGTCATGGGTTAGGATTAGCCTACGTAAAACAAATAGTTGAAGACCACAACGGCCAAATATTTGTAGAAAGCGAAAAAGGTAAAGGAAGTACCTTTATTATAAAAATGCCATTAATAAATTAAAAAAAATATACACACAATTACTATGGAAGCAAAGAAAATATTATTAGTTGAAGACGATCCAAACTTTGGAGCGGTTTTAAAAGATTATTTAATGATAAATGATTTTGACGTTACGTTAGCTAAAAACGGAATGGAAGGATTTGAAAAATTTAAAAAAGACACTTTCGATTTATGTATTTTAGATGTAATGATGCCTTACAAAGATGGATATACTTTAGCGAGAGAAATTCGCGAAAAAAATCAAGAAGTGCCGATCATCTTTTTAACGGCTAAAACATTGAAAGAAGACGTTTTAAAAGGATATAAAGTAGGAGCAGATGATTATTTGAACAAGCCTTTTGATTCTGAAGTACTTTTAATGAAAATCAAAGCAATCATTCAAAGAAAAGCTACTGAAGTTAAACCAGATACGACTAAATTTGAGTTCGAAATCGGTAAATTCCACTTAAATTCAAAATTACGTTTCTTAACTTTTCCAGGTCAAGAACCAATTAAATTATCACCAAAAGAGTGCGAATTATTAAAAATGTTAGCACTTCACGAGAATGATTTGATGCCAAGAGAATTAGCGTTAACAAAAATTTGGAGAGACGATAACTACTTCACATCAAGAAGTATGGACGTGTACATTGCTAAATTGAGAAAATTCTTAAAGCAAGATGAGAACGTAGAAATCTTAAACATTCACGGAGAAGGTTTTAGATTAGTAATCAAAAAATAATAAAAAGTCCTGAAGTAATTCAGGACTTTTTTTATTCAATAATTTCTAAAGCATAACAAATCTTATCGTCTTTAGAAATGATGTACGTATTTTCATTTTTTGAAATTACCGCTTCATCATTCCAATTTAATTCTTTTAAGAAATTCATTTCAAAACCTTTAATGTGTTGTTTTAAAACGAATTTTTTATCCATCGTATTCAAACACCATTCCAAGTATTTCACGTTGTTAGCATGATTTACAATATCTAAATCGGATAATTGTACTTTATAATCCAACACTTTTTCAAACGGAACATCTAAGTTAATACGCTGCACCGATTTTTTAGTAGCATTATGTTCTGGATATTTAATGAAATGTTCGTGAGGTAATGCTAAATTTTCAGGTCGTCTAATTTGTGTATTTAAAACTGCCCAATAGGTTTCACAACCCGCTAATTTCTCATCACCACGATACAATTCCAAACAACGTGTCGAACGCGAATTTTCTAACGATTTTATCCAAGTTTTAACGGTTACTTTCTCTTTCCATTTCGGCAAGTTGATAATTTCCAAACGCATTTTACTCATTACCCAAGCTTGGTGATGTTCTTGCATATCGCTAAAACTAATTCCGCCTAAATCAGCATGAATTCCAGCTGTAATTTGAAAAATATTGCACAACTCGGTATATTTCAACAAGCCATTTGGATAGCATTGCAAAAAATTGATTTCGTATTCTTGTTCTAAAATAGATGTAAAGTTTGGTGAAATGGGCATTTTAATTTTTTTATTTTTTGGAACACATATTATAAAAATTAGAGAAATTATAATAACTTTTTAAATTTATTCAATCTGTGTTTCTTTATTATTAATTGTATTGTTTACAAAATTTATAATCTCTTTTCTATCGGTTAAATAATCAAACCAACTCACGTTTTCTGTTCGTTTAAACCAAGTGATTTGGCGTTTTGCAAAACGTCGTGTGTTCATTTTAATTTGTTCGATGGCGAAATCTAATGTGGTTTTTACATCAAAATAATCGAATAATTCTCTGTAACCAACAGTTTGTAACGCATTCAACTGTTTGTTTGGATATAATGTTTGCGCTTCGGATAAAAGTCCTTCATTTAGCATAATATCAACACGCTTGTTGATTCTGTTATACATAATTTCTCTATCCGCTTCTAAACCAATTATGATAGGAGTGAAGTTTCTAACATTTTTTCGTTTTCCAATAAAACTGGAATACGGTTTTCCACTTCCGATACAAACTTCTACAAAACGTTTCATACGTTGCGGATTTTGTAAGGTTTGCGGATTTTCAGTTTGTAGTTTTTGGTAATATTCCGAATCTAATTTTTGAAGTTGTTCTTGTAAAAATTCGATTCCTAATTCATCATATTTAGCATTAATTTCAATTCGAACCGAATCATCAATATCTGGAAAATCATCAAAACCTTTCAGAACGGCATCGACATATAATCCAGAACCACCAACCATTATTTGAATGTTTTTTTTTTGAAATAATTCGTCCAATTTAGTTAAAGCTTCTTGCTCAAAATCTCCAACAGAATAACTTTCAAAAATCGATTTATTTTGAATAAAATGATGTGTTGCAGCTGCTAATTCTTCATCACTAGGAACAGCTGTACCAATTTTCATTTCTTTAAAAAACTGACGACTATCGCACGAAATAATATCGCAACCAAAATGTTGTGCTAAAGCAATACTCAAAGCCGTTTTTCCGATGGCTGTAGGTCCGATAATGGTAATTAGGTAATTCATTTTATAATTCGTGTCCGCAATCTTGGCAAAATTTTGCGTTAATTAAGTGTTCGTGACTACCACAGTTTTGGCAAACTTTTTTGTCACTTTCTCTTGTTCTAGGTGTGTTTTTTGCAATTTCTGCTGTAATAATTCCAGTTGGAACTGCAATAATTCCGTAACCCATAATCATAACAAATGAAGCAATAAATTGTCCTAAAGGCGTAATAGGGGTAATATCACCAAATCCTACTGTCGTTAAAGTTACAATACACCAATAAATCGAAACTGGAATACTCGTAAATCCAGCTTCATCTCCTTCTACAACATACATTACCGAACCAATTATGATACAACTTATCAAAATAAAGTACATGAAAACCAAGATACGACCTCGACTCGCAATAATCGATTCTCGCAAATGCACCGATTGACTTGAGAATTGAGGATGGTTTAATATTTTGAATAATCGCAATAGTCGTAAGGCTCTAATAACAGTGAAAACACTTGTTCCAGTTACAAAAAAAGATAAATACATCGGTAAAATTGCTACCAAATCGATAATTCCGTAAAAACTTAAAATGTAATTGATGGGTTTTTTTATCGTAATGATTCGTAAAATGTATTCAATTGTGAAGAAAATGGTTATTATCCATTCGGAAACTAAAATGAAAGAGTGGTATTTTCCATCGAATTCTTTTACGGTTTCTAGCATTACCAAGACAACACTCAGTAAAATTAAACCTAAAAGAATTAAATCGAAAAGTCTACCAGCAACAGTATTAGTTCCGTAGATAATGATGTGAGCTTTTTGTTTGAAAATCTCGTATTGCGACTTAACTTCATTCATAAAAACAAAATTAAGCAATTAAAATTGAATTACTTTGTAAACTTTATTTTTGCGTAAATAGGTTTGAATAATCGTTTTTGTATCACGATTATGTTGCATTGGAATGATGATATTTTTAAGAATATCAATATTGGTAATTTGATAATTTAATTCATAAAAACAATACCCTTTATAAATTCCGTTTTCAATTAAAATTGCACTTCTTTCATCAAAAGTTCTTCCACGATCGATAATCACCATGTTGTTGTTTTCAAAAGTGTTTTCTTCGATGAATTCTAACACGCGTTCGTTATAACTTTCTGGATTTTCTTCTCCCAAACAAGCACCATTACATTCTTTAATTTTGTATTGAAAACAACCATTTTGAGTATCATATAAACCATTGATTTTCTGACACAAATTATGTTTTTCGGTTATCTTAAATAATGCGTTTCTTGCTTCTTGTAACGATGTAAACGAAGTGATTTCTTTTTTTCTGCCATCAGCTTTTTCTACAGTTAAAGCAATGTAACCTTGTTCGTTTTTATGTTGATACAACGCATATTGGAAAATACTTTTGCGTTGGGCTCTGTTATAAATCGGTTTGTTGATTTTTATTTCTTCACTTTCTTTTAAAAGAGCTATTAATTCGCTTCCTGTTTCTTCAAAAGTTACCGCATAAACATCGCGTTGGATTTTTTTACTTTTGCTTGATGTTCCTGTGAAATGTTGGTTCACACGTTTTTTGATATTTTTACTTTTGCCAATGTAAATCAAATCGCCTTTTTCATTGTGAATGTAGTAAATACCTGTTTTAGAAGGTAAATTCTCTACAATATCCAACAATTTTGGCGACATTCCCGATTTGATTTCGGTTTTGATGAAACTTTTGACGATTTCTTTTTCAACGTCTTTTACCATCAACATTTTGAATAACTTCACAGTTGCCAAAGCATCACCACTCGCACGATGCCTGTCTGCCATTGGAATTCCAAGCGAACGCACTAATTTCCCTAAACTATATGATTCTTGACCTGGAATTAACTTTTTAGCTAATTCAACGGTACAAAGTGTTTGTTTTTTAAAATCGTAACCTAAACGTCTAAACTCGGTTTTTAAAATACGGTAATCGAAAGAAGCATTATGCGCTACAATCACGCAACCTTCCGTAATTTCGATGATTCTTTTGGCTACTTCATAGAATTTTGGAGCACTTCTTAGCATAGCGTTATTAATCCCGGTCAATTTCACCACAAAAGGTTGAATTGGTTTTTCAGGATTTACAAGGCTAATGAATTGATCTATTACTTCATGACCATCAAATTTATAAATGGCGATTTCGGTAATTCCTTCTTCGTTGAATTGGCCTCCAGTGGTTTCTATGTCGAGTATACAGTAAATAGTTTAAATGTTTAAAGGGTTATAAGTTTAAAAGAGTTTAGTCTATTCTCTATTATCTGCTTCCAAAGATACTACTTCCAATTCGAACCATCGTACTTCCGCATGAAATTGCGAGTTGATAATCTCCCGACATGCCCATTGAAAGGGTTTCAAGTTTCAAGTTTGAAGTTTCAAGTTGGTTGTGTTTATCAAAAATCGTTTTTAGATGTTTGAATTCTTTTTCGATTTGGTTTTGGTTTTCAGAGAAGGTTGCCATTCCCATTAAACCTACGATTCGGATGTTCTTAAAGTTTTCCTTGTCATGCTGAACTTGTTTCAGTAGCTCATCTAATTCTTGTTCGTCTAAACCAAATTTTGATTCCTCTTCAGCTATATAAACCTGCAACAAACAATCAATCACACGATTGTTTTTAGCGGCTTGTTTGTTGATTTCTTGCAATAATTTCAAACTATCCACTCCATGAATCAAATTCACATAAGGCGCCATGTATTTGACTTTATTGGTTTGCACGTGACCAATCATGTGCCATTCAATGTCTTTTGGCATGACTTCCCATTTGTCGGTCATTTCTTGGATTTTGTTTTCTCCAAAAATACGTTGGCCAGCATCATACGCTTCCATTAAATCCGCTACAGGTTTGGTTTTTGAAACCGCAACTAAGGTAACGTGAACTGGAAGTTGGGATTTTATGGTATTGAGGTTTTCAGCTATGTACATGAATCTTGTAAATTTAATTGGATATGGATTTTTCCATTTTCTTCTTTCGGAATATAAAATTCTATATTATCACCGTCTATTTTTAAATTTGCTTCAAAATTTGGACCTTTACTTTTGTTATCAAAAGGGACAAACATTTTTCCCATATCACTTTGAAATAGATAACCTAAAAAGATATCATAACATTTTTTTGAAGAACAATTGTATCCAACTAAATTGTTTTTAATTTCAATTGATACAATTGAATACTCTTTTGAAATATTTTGACTTTTAAGAAAAAGTATTAACTTGTTATTGTCTCTAAATAATACCTCTTCATATTTATTACCGTCAATAATAACAGTATAATTTTTTACTTTTTCTAAAATGATTGCATTTCCTGATAGATATGTTATAACTATTGGCTTATAGTTACATAAAACTATTACAAAAACAATTATGGAAAGTAATATTAGAGCTATAATCTTCTTCATTTTTTCACTTATGTGATTTCTCCTCTGTCGAAATGACAAAGTTGTGTCTTTTTTCTTTTCTCTTGCTTCTTTTCTCTAAAAAACTACAACTCATAAACCACCAAACCACTTCTAAACTTCGGTTCGATATAGGTTGATTTTGGAGGCATGATTAAATTGTTATCGGCTAATGCTTTGATTTCATTGATGTCGGAAGGGTAGAGCATGAAACCTACTTCAAATTCGCCTTCGTCGATTAAATCTTTTATTACGGAAATCGATTGCTTTCCTGGAATGTAATCAATGCGTTCGTCGTTTCTTAAATCTTCGATTCCTAATAATGGAAAAAGTACTTTATCGTATAAAATTTGGGCATCTAAATTGTCTAAAATAGAAGCTTGTTGGTGATTTTCTTTTTTGTAGAATAAAGCATAAAAACTGCCATCTAAGTACATTCCAAATTCAAACTTGTTTTGAGGTTTCCAAATTTCTTGGTCTTTTGCTATGATGACAAAATGTTCTGATAATTTTTTAATGAAAATATCTTTCGACAAACCATTTAAATCACGAATTAATCGGTTGAACTCGTAAATTTTTACGTTGCTTTCGGCAATTAAGAAACTCATGAAATAATTTAGATTTTCGTTGCCCAAATGTTTGTCTTGCTCGAACAACAATTCCGCCGAAGCCGAACGATGATGTCCATCTGCAATGTATAAATTCGAGATGTTTTCGAAATGTTCTTGCAACCAATCTACTTCACTTTGGGTATCAATTTTCCAAAGTGTGTGTTTTTCTTTATTGGTT
>NZ_JAKLJH010000073.1 GCF_023151265.1 Flavobacterium sp. | reverse complement strand
CTTCTGAAAGCTTCTTCTTCAGGAATACAAGTATCAGTTACACGGTTATAGTGATTTTCCAATAAATCCCATTCTTCTTGTGGTGATAAATCTCTGTAATTTGGAACTCTTTTGTATGAATTATGAGCTACCAAGTTCATGATATCCTCTTCTAAATTAGCTCCAGTACAAGAAATAATATGTACTTTATCTTGACGAATCATTTCGGCTAATGATTTTCCTAATTCAGCTGTACTCATTGCTCCAGCTAATGTAATCATCATTTTTCCGTTGTCTAATAAATGCTCTTCATATCCTTTTGCTGCATCTACTAAAGCGGCTGAGTTAAAATGAAGATAATGTTTCTCGATAAACTGACTAATTGGTCCTTTGCTCATTACTTTTTATTTTATTGTTCTTTTTTCTTATTGTATCCTAAAATTTCTAAAACGTCTTCAGCTTTTTGTTGCTCTGAAAATACTTCGGTAGCAATAATTCCGTTTTTGTCTTTGTCAATTAAAATGTGTTTTGGTTGTGGTAAAATACAGTGACTTAATCCACCAAAACCTCCGATGGTTTCTTGATAAGCTCCGGTATTAAAGAATCCGATGTATAATGGTTTTTCTTTATTGTATTTTGGTAAATAAACCGCATTCATGTGTTGTTCCGAATTGTAATAATCGTCTCCATCACAAGTTAATCCACCAAGTAAAACCCGTTCGTAAGTGTCATTCCAGCGATTCACTGCCATCATAACAAAACGTTTGTTAATTGCCCAAGTATCAGGTAGAGTGGTGATGAAAGAAGAATCAATCATGTTCCAATTCTCTCTATCATTTTGTTTCTTTTGGTATAACACTTGGTACAAAGCTCCTCCAGATTCACCTACAGTAAACGATCCGAATTCTGTAAAAATGTGAGGAACAGCAACTTCTGCATCATCACAAGCGATTTTGATTTGATTTAAGATTTCGTCCACCATATATTGGTAATCGTAATCAAAAGCTAATGAATTTTTAATAGGGAATCCACCACCAATATTTAAACTATCTAATGAAGGACATTCTTTTTTCAAAGCAATGTACACTTTCATACATTTTAATAATTCGTTCCAATAATACGCTGTGTCACGAATACCTGCATTAATAAAGAAGTGAAGCATTTTTAATTCCACTTTCTTGTTTTCTGCAATTTGTTTTCTGTAGAAAGGAACGATGTCTTTATAACCAATTCCTAAACGAGATGTATAAAACTCAAATTTAGGTTCTTCTTCCGCAGCAATACGAATTCCGATTTTAAATTTCCCATCGATTTCTTCTTGTAATAAATCTAACTCTTCAAAATTATCAATTACAGGAATAGTATTTTTGTGTCCGTTGTTGATTAAACGAGCAATATTAGTTACATATTGATCGCGTTTAAATCCGTTACATACAACGAAAGTATTTTTATTGATTTTTCCTTGTTCCATCAAACTTTCAACAATATTAATGTCAAAAGCAGAAGAAGTTTCAAGATGGATATTATTTTTTAAAGCTTCATTTAAAATGAACTCAAAATGCGAACTTTTAGTGCAATAACAATAGAAATACTTAGCTTCATAGCCATGTTTTTCCATTGAATTTCTAAACCACATTTTAGCACGGTTAATGTTTTGAGAGATTTTAGGTAAATAGGTAAATTTCAATGGAGTTCCATATTCTTCTACCAATTTCATTAAATCGATACCGTGAAATTGAAGATTGTCTTTGTTTAAAGTAAATTCTTCTTGAGGAAAATAAAAAGTCTGATTAATTAAGTCGTAATATTTAGTGTTCATTTTGAAAAATAAGATTAAAAATTAAAAAAGCTTAAAGCGTACTTGTTTTAAACCTTAATTTTCAAACCCTAATATTTGCAAATCGAATTAATAGTTTTTCACTAAAAGTCTTCGATAACGCGAATAAATCAATTATATGAAAACAAAATATAGAAAAGAACAAACGATCAATAATAGATAAGTCAGCATTCCTATTGCTAAGAATTCTGTTGAAATTGTTCGTATAGTTGTTTTCTTTCATGGGCGCAAAGTTAAAAAATAAAATGGCTATTATTTAAAGAAATTTAAAAAAATAATTAAACTGAGTAATCTTTAAAGGCTTTGAAAATCAATTTGTTATCTGCTTCTTGATTGATTTTTATTTTTCCGATTCCTTGAAGAAGAGCAAATTGTACTTTTCCGAATTCATTTTTTTTATCATAAATCAACAGTTCAATGATTTGATTGATGTCGTTTTCATTAAACTCAATACGCTCAAAAATATCATTGATTATGTATTTAATTTCGTGATATTCTTCATTGGTCAACAACCCTTTTTCTTTAGAAATATAGCTTTCTAAAATCATTCCTGCGGCAATTGCTTCTCCGTGAAGTAAACTAGTTTTATCTTCGTTTTCTAAGAAATAGCTTTCAATTCCGTGTCCTAAAGTATGTCCAAAATTTAATCCTTTTCTAATTCCGTTCTCGGTTAAATCTTCACAAACAATAGTGTTTTTTATTTCAATTGATTGATGAATTAATTCGTTTAAATCATCTGTACTTAAATCTTTTAAACTTTTAAATTTATCCCAATATTTCTTGTCTGAAATCAATCCGTGTTTTAACATTTCAGCTAATCCGGAACGCATTTCTCTTTGAGATAATGTACTTAAGAATTCGGTGTCAACAATAACCGCTTTTGGTTCGCGAATAATTCCGATTTGATTTTTTAAATTTCCTAAATCTACACCATTTTTCCCACCTATAGAAGCATCTACCATTGAAAGTAGCGTAGTTGGAATATTGATAAAATCAATTCCTCTTTTAAAAGTGCAAGCTACAAATCCTCCCAAATCAGAAATTACACCACCTCCTAAATTGATGATGATACTTTTTCTATCGGCTCCTAATTCTGACAAAGCAGCCCAAACTTCGGTACAAGTAGCGATGTTTTTATGAATTTCACCCGATTCTAATTCAATAATCTCAATTTCGATTTCGGTAGCCAAATTGTTTAATAAATGCGGCAAACAAAATTGCGATGTATTATCATCAACTAGAATGAAAATTTTAGAATAATGACTTGGAACAAGATATGACGCTAATTTTTCATAACCTGTTTCATTAAAAAATACGGAATAATTAGTTGCTTGTATGGTTTGCATGAAAATGTGTAAAAATTGACTGCAAAATACGTCATTTTTTATTTATTATTCGATAACTGTGGCGTATATTTGTATCACTTTATTTCAAAACACAATGAACACACTATTTAATAATACAGAAGTTGCTTTTGCCTTAAAAAGTGACACCGAGTTAGAAAGAGCTTATTTTTTATTTAAATTAATCGATAGTCAGCCTTTAGTTAAAATAGGTACAGCCGTTACAAATTTTGCTTTAAAAGCCCATTTACCAGTTGAAGGATTGATTCGTTCAACCGTTTTTGATCACTTTTGTGGCGGTGTTAACGAGAATGATTGTCTTCGTGTGGTAGATAAAATGTATACGAAAGGAGTTTCTTCGGTTTTAGATTATTCAGTTGAAGGAAAAGAAGAAGAGGCACAGTTTGACGCAGCTTTGAACATGACTTTAAAAACAATTGAATTTGCTAAAGAAAGAGAAGCTATTCCGTTTGCGGTTTTTAAACCAACAGGATTTGGACGTTTAGCCTTATACGAAAAAGTAGGAGAGAAGGCTTATTTAACTGAAAACGAACAAAAAGAATGGAACAGAGTAATCGAACGCTTTGATATTGCTTGTAAAACAGCATTTGAAAAAGACGTTTTATTATTGATTGACGCTGAGGAAAGTTGGATGCAAGATGCTGCAGATGCTATAGTAACCGACATGATGCGTAAGTACAACAAACAAAAAGCAATCGTATTCAATACATTACAAATGTATCGTTGGGATCGATTGGATTATTTAAAAAATATTCACGAACAAGCAAAAGCTGAAGGTTTCTTTATTGGAATGAAATTAGTTCGTGGTGCTTATATGGAAAAAGAAAACGATAGAGCAGCAGAACGTGGGCAAAAATCTCCAATTTGTGAATCTAAAGAAGCTACTGATATCAATTACGATGCAGCAGTTTCTTACATGGTAGATCATTTGGATATTATGGCGGTTTTTGCTGGAACTCATAATGAAGAAAGTTCATACAAGCTAATGCAGTTGATGGAAGAAAAAGGAATTGCTAAAAATGATAAACGCATTTTCTTTGGACAATTATTAGGGATGAGTGATAATATCAGCTTTAATTTAGCAGCTGAAGGTTATAATGTAGCTAAATATTTACCATTTGGTCCAGTAAGAGATGTTATGCCTTACTTGATAAGAAGAGCTGAAGAAAACACTTCAGTAGCTGGGCAAACCAGTAGAGAATTAACTTTAATTAAGAAAGAGAAGGAAAGAAGAAAGTTATAAATTTTTCTTAAAGTTGTTTTTTCTTACAATGAAAAGATTAAATTTGGGAAATAATTATAAAACTTTTATTATGAAAAAAACTTTACTTACTTTAAGCTTATTTGCTTCTTTTTTTAGTTTTTCACAGGTTTTGCAAACTGATAATTTTAACGGACTTACCATTGGAAATGTAGGTACAGATATTACAGGTGTAACTGCTGGCCAAGGTAGCTGGTTAACATTCGCTAGTAATGGTACGGCTCCAACTACCTCTACGAATGCTTTAAACACAAATTTTCAAATTGTATCTAGTGGAAATTTATCTTCGAATGGACTTTTATTTCAGGGGCCTAATGGAGATAAAGGATCAAGATTTATGTGGAAAAATGGTCTACCGACAGCATGGGCTGCAAGAACATCTGGTAATAATATCTTAGAAGTTGAATATGATTTTTATACTGGTTCAGCAACAACAAGTACAGCTCAGTCAGGTGTTAGATTATATGGAACTGATGGTGCATCTTCAAGAGTATTATGTGGATATGTATATAATTCAAATACAAGGGTTTTAGAAGGACTTGCCTATTTAGATAATGCAGGAACTTTTGGGACTTTTTTAATTACTTTACAAACAGGTGGCCTTGTACTTAATGCTGATACTTGGTATAGAGTAGGTTTTGGATACGATACAACAACTGGTGAGCCATATTGGAAATTTGATTCAAATCCTTCTGTTTCTGTAAATCCAGCTAATTTTTCTGGTCCATTTCCACCACAAGAGGTAGATTTTGTAATGGGTGTAACTGCTGCAAATACAGTTTCCGCTAACATTATATTTGATAATTTTGTAGCGAAAGCTTCCAATACTGACACATTATTAGGCTTAGATACAAATATAATATCAGATAAAACTTTCTCTATTTACCCTAACCCAACTACATCTATTTTAAACATATCAAATAACAATAATTTAAATATTAAAAATATTTCAATTGTTGATATTAATGGAAGAGTAGTTAAAAATCAAGAAGATTCTTTAACCCAAATAAATGTTTCTGATTTAAATGCTGGTGTTTACTTTGTAACAATTGAAGCTGCAGAAGGAAAAACAACTAAGAAATTTATTAAACAATAATTTCTTTACTACATAAAACTAAAAAACGACCAGATTACTGGTCGTTTTTTTTCTTTTTATCACTATTCATCATTAGCATTACTGCGCCTACTAAACCAAGACACACAAGTGCAAAAACAATAATCATGATGAAAGTTCCATTGCTATGTGAATAAAGTGGTAATAATAAATTTGCCATAGTTACAAAGGTTAGAATTTAAACAAAGATATAATTTAACAATTGTTTATTTCCTGATAATTATCATATAAACTTATTCTAAAAACTTAGCTTTTAATTCGGGTGTAGGAATCATACAATCGTCTTTTTTACCATACCATTTGTACCTGTTTTTTGCTACATAATCATAAATAGCATCACGCAAACCAGTAGGTAATATTTTAAAAACAGTTGCTAAAGTAAAAATTCCACTTAATCCTTTAGCAATATGTAAAGCTGCAGTTGATTTATAATAATAGGAAATTCCTGGTTCGTACAAAACAATACTGTCTGTATGAATAGGATAGATTCCAATGTGTTTTAAAATTTTTTGCCCTAATTCTGACTGCAATGATACAAATCTAAAAACATCTTTTTTATCATGCTTAATTACATATTGAACGGATGAATCGCACAAATTACAAACACCATCAAACAATATGATTTTTTTATCTTGTGGTAAATCTGTTATTTCCATATATCAAATTCAAGTTCAATGTCAATCTTTAATTTTAAAAAAAAAAGGGACACAGATTTTTAAAATTTAAGTAATTGAAAAAATCTCTGTGTAACTCTAATCAACGCAAACATAATCAAAAAACTCAGTGAAACTCTGTGTAACTTAAACAGGTTGTACGTATTCCAATTGGTCTAAACTCACTTTTGAAGTAAAAATTCCGTAATTTACAGTTGCTTTTGTTTTTTCAATCACATCAATGGTTCCAATGGCTTTTCCGTCTTTCATTCGAACTCTATCACCGACTTTTAAAGTAACTTTTGGTTTGTTTTCTTCTTCAATTTTGGCTTTGATTTTCTTTTCTTTTTTAACCGTGCGAATTTCCTCTACAATCACTTTAACTTCCTCTTCAACCTTTTTTTGAATCACTTCTTTTACCTTCATTTCTTTAACCGAAAGTTTTTTTCGTTTCGAATTTTCGATTTCAACCATTTTTAAAAATTCACCGATTAACGTTTTTTTGTCTTTATTATTGAAGTAACTTTCCGAAATATCATCAATTTTTTGACCAATGTATATCAAACGTTGATTCGCATCGTACAATTCCTGATAACGTTCTAATTTATCCTGAATTTTAGCATTGATGGTTTCCATTTTCTTGCTTTCCTCACGCGCTTTGGTTTCTTCTTCTTTTAATGTTAAAGATGTTTTTTCCAATTTAGAACGTTCTTTTTGAAGGGTTGCAATGGTTTTGTCGAAACGAACTTTTCCGCCTTCAATTTTCTTTTTCGCACGATTGATTAATCCAAACGGAATACCATTTTTTTGAGCAACTTCAAACGTAAACGAACTTCCGGCTTGACCTAAAATCAGCTTGTACATAGGTTCTAATGATTTTTCATCGAACATCATGTTTGCATTGGAAGCGTAGGGCAATTCGTTTGCTAAAATTTTTAAGTTACTGTAATGTGTGGTTATAATTCCGAAAGCTTCGCGAGCATAGAATTCTTCCAAGAAAGTTTCTGCTAAAGCACCACCTAATTCAGGGTCAGAACCGGTTCCAAATTCATCGATTAAGAACAATGTTTTAGCATTACATTTCTTTAAAAAGTAGTTCATGTTCTTTAATCGGTAACTGTATGTACTTAGATGATTTTCAATGGATTGATTATCTCCAATATCTGTTAAAATTCTATCGAATAAAAACGTTTCGCTACGTTCGTGAACTGGAATTAAAATCCCACTTTGTAACATCAATTGCAGTAATCCTACGGTTTTCAAGGAAATCGTTTTTCCTCCAGCATTGGGTCCCGAAATCACAATAATGCGACTTTCGTTATGTAATTCGATAGTTTGTGGATAGGTAACGGCTTTCTTTTCCTTGTTGTTCAAATACAAAATAGGATGGAAGGCTTCTTTAAAAAACAAGCGTTTCTCTTCAATAATATTCGGAAGAATTCCGTTGATTTTATTGGCATATTTTGCTTTGGCAGCAATCACATCAACATCACTCAAAAAGTCTTGATAAGCCGCAATAGTTTCGATAAACGGACGAATTTCATTGGTTAAACGTTTTAAAATACGCATGATTTCTTCGCGTTCTTCAAATTCTAAATTGTTTAATTCACGTGAATATCGTTGAGCTGCTTCAGGTTCGATGTAAGCAATACTTCCGGTTTTGGAATTTCCTAAAATAGAACCTTTTACTTTTTTGCGATACATGGCTAAAACCGCTAAAACTCTGCGATTTTCAACTACAGTTTCTTTAATATCATCTAAATAACCAAGCGAATTATATTGACTCAATGCCATACCAAAACTCTGGTTGATTTTTCCTCGAACTAGATTTATATTTCTACGAATATCAATCAAATCGGGTGAAGCATTGTCTTTGATGATTCCGAATTTGTCAACCACTTCATCAATACGCTGAATGATCAATTTTACAATATCATTTTGAGAAGCTTTTTGGTATAAATTGGGATAGTAATCTTCGAACTTCTTTAAAAACTGAATCAACGTAATTGCCGTTTCTGAAAGGTTGGCAATCTTTTTAAAACTGCCTACTTCTAAGAAACTATCTTCGATAGCCAAAAATTTTAATTCGTAGTTGATGTTCTCAAATCCGTGATTCGGAATAGCGTTGTTGTTAGAGAACGAAGATAAATATTCAGAAGTTTGCTTTAAATTAATAAGCAATTCTTCTTTGTTTTTGAACGGCGTTATCGCCATGGCTTTTGCTTCACCAATATCAGTGTTGCAGCGATTGGCGATGGTTTCTAAAACCGTATTAAATTCTAAATCTTGTAACGTTTTTTCTGTAATCGAAATCATTTTTCTTTTTCTGTTAGGTCAAAGTTACAAAGTAATAAATCCATATTGCAATAGAAATTTATATTTTTGGTAAAAATTATAAAATGTTTATCAAAAATCAGAGTTGGGAAACCTTATTAGTGTCTGAATTTCAGAAGCCGTATTTTGTAGAACTCATGCAACAAGTGGAACAAGAATACGCTACCATGACTTGTTTTCCGCCAAAAGAACTCATTTTTTCTGCCTTTGAACAATTTGATTTTCAAGATATCAAAGTGGTCATTATTGGACAAGATCCGTATCATGGAACGGGTGAGGCGAATGGTTTGTGTTTTTCGGTAAATGATGGCGTGGCAATTCCGCCTTCGTTGAAAAATATTTTTACGGAAATTAATGCGGAATACGATAGAATTCTTTTTCCAACTTCGGGAAATTTAGAGCGTTGGGCAAAGCAAGGCGTTTTGTTATTAAATGCTGGTTTAACGGTAAGAAAAGACGAAGCTAACAGCCACAAACATTTAAAATGGAACGTTTTTACAGATGCGGTAATTGATGTGATAAATCAAAAATCGGAAAACGTAGTGTTTTTATTGTGGGGCAGTTTTGCTCAGAAAAAAGGAAAACTTATCGACCGAGAAAAACATTTGGTTTTAGAAAGTGGCCATCCATCACCATTGAGTGCTAACAGAGGTATGTGGTTTGGAAATAATCATTTTAAATTGACGAATGTGTATTTGAGTGAAAAAGGGAAAGAGAAAGTTGAATGGTAAAAAAATAGTCAACAATCACTTCACATGAATATCAAAAATAAAAACACCAAGGAGTAACAAAATAACGAAGATTACTAAAAACAGTAGATAGCTAAAAATTGAATATAAAAAAGCTTTGATTCTTGATAAATTATTAAAAAAAGTGATGTAGCTCCAAAAAATCAAAACGATATCCAATAACATTAAAATATCTACAAATAACTTGTTGTAATTAGATTCAGTGTAGTATTTCGTGATTGGAAATATGGCAATTCTAAGAAGTAAACGTTGGGAAGCCATATAGGTATTCAGAACAAAATGCTCAATAAAATTATACCCTTGTCTTCTGAAAACCAAATAAGAAGCTATTGAAAATAGTGGGATAGATAACAAAATTATCCAATAATAATGATGTGAAATCCATTCGTTTAAACTTTCATATTCTACTCCTTGAATTTCGGCAACGGCTTTTTTATCTAAAATACTGAAATGAAAAAAATGTCGTAAAACTCCATATAAAGTAGCTAAAATAATAACTAAAGAAATTGGTTTGAAGTGTTTTACCCTTTTTCCTTCAATAAATTCTCTAATAGAATCTCCAGGTCGAGTAAATAATTCTTTAGCTGTAAATAAAACACCTTTATCAAAATGAAAAAAAGCGTGTTGTATATCATGCCAAATAAAATGTAAATTTAATTTATGCGTATCAGCCGGTTGTCCACAATTATTACAAAAGTGTCCTGAATAAGTTTGATTGCAATTTTTACAAGTTATTTGCATTGAAATTGAATTTAATCCACCGTAAACTCCAAAACATTTCCAACCGCTCCTACAGTAGTTGTTTTTATAGTTACCATAACAGCATCTTGTGCGTTTAGAGTTACAATTTCTGGTTCAACTATAACTCGGTATTGTCCAGGAGCAAGCGTGTTATTCGTTTCATATTCGTAAGTAGTGTCTAAAGCGTCTAAAATAGCAATTCCAGAGATTATTTCATCAATTTCATTTTCTCCTTCAATTACAGAAACCGTTGTAGGGGTGTAGTATTCCCAAGCGCCACTAACATTTTTCTTTTCTAATGTATAATTAAAAAATATTTTTCTAGAAGTGCTTGTCAAATAAATATCAAAAGGATTATTTGGTTGTGGTAATAATCTTGATACGTAGCAAGAAACGTTAAGTTCGTTTCCAGTAACGTCTAATTCAATTAAATTATTTGCTGTAACTATAGTTGATGCAAAAAACTCGTCATCACTTTCAGTACAACTAGTAAAAAGTAATGAAGGAATGATAAGCGTTAAAATGTATAAATATTTTTTCATGATGTATTGTATTAAAATCTATAACCTAAATTAATTCCTAATCGTGCCACTGTAGAAGGGCTGTTTTCTTGAAATAAGTTTTTTCCAATACCAACAGTTAAATCTAAAACAAAGCTTTCTTTGAAGTATAATTTATAGCCAACAGAACCTCCTAAAGCAACGTCGTTATAGTCTTTTTTGGTAATCATAATATAATCTGCTGCACCGTTGTTTAAAGTGGTTAATTCTTTATATTCGCCACCATTTATATTAACAAATCCTTCTAAATAATATAAACTCGAAGCACTTTTAGACAAAGCATAACGCACATACGGAATTACTTGATAGTCAATTAGAGTTCGAGTATCATCTGTAAGGAAATCATCGGTTTTGCTTTTTTTGTTAAACATCATTCCAGTGATACCAACAGAAAAATCTTTGTTTAAAAAGCGTTCGTATGAAACACCTAATTTTCCAAAAGCAATACCATTTAAAACATCTACTTTAACTTCGTTTTTTTTAGCTAAAATAGGAGATACGATGGTGTCAGTAGTCATAGTTTCGTTAGACTGAGCAAAAGCACCAACAGAAAGTAATAATACTAATATATAGCTTATTTTCTTCATATAAAAAGGTTGTTAATTTGTGTAAATATAGGAAAATTTATCAATTAAAAGTAAGCGCTCCTAGAATTTCTTCACTCATGAATTTTCCTCCAGGATAGGTAGCTGTATAGTCGAGATTTAACCAAATTTGTCCTCTTTCATCAATGTGATAATAGATTTGCTGATTTTTACTTTCTTCTACGAAAAGTACTTCTTTTATGTAATAAATAGCAGTTTCTAAATCATTTTTGTTTCCGATTAACATTTCTGGATACAAATGGCCGCCAGTATGAATTATGCGAGGTGTTCCTCCAATTGCTTTTATGCAGGCCGACATCAAAATAGCATGATCATCACAATCACCTGAAAAATGTTGCAAACTTTCGGAAGCAGAAGCGATATATTCTCTTCCTTTTGGATCGTTAACGTAATTCCAACGATTTCTAATTTCTTTGAAAACTGCAAAACATTGAATCATTCTTCGTGTTTCGCCTGATTGTTTGATTTCTCTGAAATGTTTTGTTGTAGCAGATAAAGCAAAATTTCTAACTTTCGGATTAGAAAAATCTACCGCATTAATAATTTTGGATTTATTTGGAAAAGGAAGCAATTTGGCTACAATGATATCCTGAGGATTTGGTGCTTCGCTCATAGAATACACCATATAGCGATAATCTTCAAACACACGATTAAAACCGTAATTTCCGAATAAAGTTCCGTACAATAAGGCAATTATATACAAAAAAACAATCAGAATGATAATGGTTTTCACCAATCGTAAAAGAAGTTGAATGACAACTAAAATGAGAATAAAAATGATTATTCTATCTAAATGAATTACCCATTCTAAATCGATTAAATTTTGATGTGCAATTAAAAAAACCGGAATAGCAATTAAGATATTCAATAAAAAAATGACAACAATATCCCACGGCTTTGGTAAAGAAAGCTTTTCTTTGAGTTCGGCGATAGTTGGGATTTTAATTGTCATTTCGTTTAAAACGATAAAAATACGGAATTATTTAAGTATCGATTCTTTTGGTAGTTTTTTATCGATAATTTGAAGCTTCAAAAGTTGTTCCATTATTTTATCTAATGTTGGAGCTGTCATTTGTTTTTGCGACCAACGTGTTAATTTTAACCATTCCTGAATTGCTTCTACATTTTGATTGTATTTAGAAGCTAAGGTTCGGTCAATACTCGGAATCATTTTGAATTCTTCGGTTGTGGTATTGATAATGTCTAAAATCTGTTCGATTACTTTTGGATGTTGGTCCAAAACTTCATTTCGAACTGCTATAACAAAACAAGGCCATGGAGTAGGGCAATCCGCAATTCTCCTAAAAATTCCTTTATCGACAAGAGGTTGTGTCATAAAACGTTCCCACATGAAATAATCTGCTTTTCCTGAAGTTAAACTTTCAACCGCACCATCAATGGTGTTTACGATTTCAAATTGTAAATTTTCGGCATTCCAATTTTGATTTTGAGTATTCACAATACTCATCAAATGCGAACCAGAACCCATGCGAGAAATCGCTACTTTTTTATGTTCTAAATCCGAAAGTGTTTTATAATTAGAATTAGCAGCAACGTGAATT
>NZ_JAKLJH010000072.1 GCF_023151265.1 Flavobacterium sp. | reverse complement strand
AGACTTTATAATTTGAAATCCTCACAATTTTTGTGGGGATTTTATATATATTAGCTAAACGTAATAACTTTATGTTGTTATTTACTAGTTAGAGGCAATTTTGAAAAAACTCAATGAAATCAACACTTTATTTATTCATTATATTAATTTTATTTAGTTGCAAAAGCTCTAAATTAAATTTGGATTTAACCAAAATAAATACCAAAGTTGAACATTATCAAAATGGAAAAATTAAGAATGTAGTAAACACAGATAGTTTAACGGGTTTAAGAATCGGATTTTATAATGAATTTTATGAAAATGGACAATTAAAAGAATCAGGAAATTATATCTTAGATTCATACAAACAATGTTGTGTTGCTGGATTATGTGATGAATATTATAGTTACAAATATGGTGAATGGATTTATTATTATGAAAATGGAAAAATAAAAGCGAAAGGAATTTATAGAATTGGGAAAATAAATCGAAATACAAGTTGTGAAGGTGGAGCAGAAATTAATTTTGGCTTTGTAACTGAAAAATGGAAATTTTATGATGAAGATGGAAATGAAATAAAGCCAAATTCTATTGAAATTACCGAAATAGAAAAAAGTAGCTACGTAACCGAATGGGATTTATTACGAAAATAAAAACTGCCTCTAACAGCGGTTTGCTTCAATGGCTACTTTCGGATTTTCCTACGGAAAATCCGCAGCTGAATGGAATGTTTTGTTATATTTGTAATGGCTTGGTGTTGGCTCAACGCCACTGAGAGCAAGCCGCAGAACGTTGGCGATAATAGTAATTAACATCCCTGTAAAAAAGCATTTAAATGAATTTCACGAAATCAGATGAAGATTATCAAAGTAAAATCATTGGCGAATTTTTTGTCTACTTTGATATGGCCATTTCAGTAATTCCTTTTGGTATTCCGAAAATTATCTACAAACGAAATTACACAGAACTTGAAAAAAGAAATATACAAACTTTGCTTTCAGGTATGGTAGCTTCTTCGTTAAAAATTTCATTTGATTCACTATTAGCGGATAACTATAAAGAGTTACCAGAACTAATTAAAATAAATGACAATCTTTCAAAATCGCTAGATAAAATAACAGAAATAAGAAACTCATTTGCGCATGGCTCCTATCGTATAGGTTGGAAAGATTTCGATGGCAATATGGATAAAGATTTTTTTAGCCTAAGACATAGTAAAGCGACCAAAAAAGGTTACGAAAAAAGATCAGGAATTTATAAAATTAGCCAAGTAGAAAACTTAATCAATGAATTAAGAACCATGCAAAAATCTTATCTGCTAATATTCACAATCATATCTTTGAAAAATCAAAATCAAGATTTCAATATGTATATGGATATTTTGAGAGAGACCCTTAAGAGTATTGGCAAATTAGATTTTAAACCTTTACTGGAAGAAAAATAAATATACTAACTACTACCACTAAGACAGGTTTTACCAGATAGCGTGGAATTATATTCCGCACCTATAAAATAAAACTCTAAACTTCATCCAAACCTAATAACAACAACTGAGCAGTAGCTTCATTAGTTGCTAAAGGTACATTGTGAACATCGCAAATACGAATCAGCATGTTAATATCCGCTTCGTGAGCGTGACTGGAATTTGGATCTTTGAAAAATAATACCATTTTGGTTTTTCCTTCTGCTACGCGTGCTGCAATTTGAGCATCACCACCTAGAGGTCCTGAAAGCATTTTCTTTACTTTAAAACCGGCTGCTTCTGCCCTTCCGCCAGTGGTTCCAGTAGCAATAATTTTTATTTTTTCTTTGGATAAAATGGTTTTGTTCTTATTTAAAAACTGCACCATGTCGGCTTTTTTTCCGTCGTGTGCTATAATGGCTATTTCCATGAGTAATTAATTTCCTTACAAAGATAAAAAGAAAAAATCCCAAATCAATTGCTTATGATTTGAGATTTTAACTACTTTAATTTTATTTTTTACTTGTTTAAAACGTGATACTCAATTAAACCATCGATTGGTCTTCGTAACACATTCCCTATTGTAATTCCGTGTTTTTTTAATACTTCCGTTAATTCATCTTTCAAATAAAACGCAATCGAGCCAATAAAATGAACGGGAACTTCTTTGCAATTTTCGAACTGTTCAATATAATTTTCTACAAAAGCTTCCATTTCTTCCTGAATGAATTTTTGGCAGAATTCGGTGTCTTTGTGTTTGATTAAGAATTTTGCAAATGTTGCTAAGTACGCATTTGGATTTGGTTCTTTATATAAGTTTTGTTTAATATAATCGGCATCTACGTTGTATTCTTCTTCAAATTCTTGTGCTAATTCTTTTGGCATTTTACCAAAATAATACCCGCGAATCAAATGACGTCCAAAACGATTTCCAGAACAATCATCCATTGCAATATAACCCAGCGATTGTACTTTTTGATGCAAAATTTTCCCATCAAAATAAGAACAGTTTGAACCAGTTCCTAAGATACAAACAATAGCTTTTTCGTCTTTTGGTGTTGTAGCATACACCGCAGCATATGTGTCTTCATGAACCACAACAGAAGCATTTGTAAAATAATCTTGAAAAACTAAGGTTAAGAAGTCTTTCATTCGGTCGGTTCCACAACCTGCTCCGTAGAAGAACAAATGTGTTGCTTTGTCTTTGTTGTGCGAAATATCAAATTTATCGTCTAAACGATTGATAATTTCTTCTTTTTGTAATACTTCAGGGTTTAATCCTAAAGTTTGAGTAGTGAATAATACTTTTCCGTTATCATCAATTGCAATCCAATCGGCTTTTGTAGAACCACTGTCAACAAGTAATTTCATTTGGTTGGTGTTAGTTTAGTTTTGGGAATAAAAAATCCCGCACACAAATGTAACGGGATTTTTTTAAAGAAATATTATTTTAAACCAGCAACATGCACTGATAAATCAATTAATTTACTTGAATAACCATATTCGTTATCGTACCAAGAAACCAATTTAAAGAAAGTTGAGTTTAATCCGATTCCGGCTTTAGCATCTACCACAGAAGTTCTTGAATCGCCCACAAAATCTTGAGAAACTACATCGTCTTCTGTAAATCCTAAAATACCTTTCATTGAAGTTTCAGAAGCATTTTTAAGTACTTTCATGATTTCTTCATAAGTAGTTTCTTTAGCTAATTTAACTGTTAAATCTACTACAGAAACATCAACTGTTGGTACACGGAACGACATTCCTGTTAATTTTCCGTTTAATGCTGGAATCACTTTTCCAACTGCTTTTGCAGCTCCTGTTGATGATGGAATAATGTTGACACTTGCAGCACGACCGCCTCTCCAGTCTTTTTTAGAAGGACCATCAGCTACCATTTGTGTTGCCGTTGATGAGTGAACTGTTGTCATTAAACCTTCTACAATTCCGAAATTATCGTTGATAACTTTTGCTAAAGGCGCTAAACAGTTTGTTGTACATGAAGCATTTGAAACAATCGTATCTGTAGCTTTTGCTTCTGTATGATTTACTCCCATTACAAACATTGGTGCATCAGCCGAAGGAGAAGAAATTACAACTTTTTTCGCACCACCATCAATATGCGCTTGAGCGGTTTCTAAAGTGGTAAAAATTCCTGTACATTCTGCAACAACATCAACATCAATATCTTTGTCATCCCATTTAATTAATTTGGGATCTCTTTCTGCTGTTACACGAATAAATTTATCGTTAACATATAATTTTCCCTCTTTTACTTCTACTTTTCCATTAAAACGACCATGAACTGAATCGTATTTTAATAGATAAGCCAAATGCTCTACATCTAATAAATCGTTGATGGCTACTACTTCTACATTATCTCTGTTGAATGTTTCTCTAAATACAATTCTTCCGATTCTTCCGAATCCGTTAATTCCTAATTTTACTTTTGACATTTTTCTTTTCTTTAATTTACTATTTTGTTATGATGATACGATATCGGATACTTTTACCAATTCCATATCGATTTCACTTTGTCCTTTAATGGCTTGTTCTAGTGGTGTTAAGGTTACTTTATCTTGATATAAACCTACCATGAAATTTGATTTTCCTTCTAATAAAGTTTCAACTGCTTTAACTCCCAATCGCGAAGCTAAAACTCGGTCAAAACAAGATGGAGAACCACCACGTTGCATGTGTCCTAAAACCGAAACACGAACGTCATATTCTGGCATATTTTCTTCGATGTAATCTTTTAATTCGAAAACGTTTTTACCAATTTTATCTCCTTCGGAAACTACGACAATACTTGAAGTTTTTCCTGAACCTTTACTTCTTTTTAACGATTCTACTAATCGGTCTAAACCAAAATCTTCTTCAGGAATTAGAATTTCCTCTGCTCCTGCTCCAATTCCAGCATTTAGAGCGATATGACCTGCGTCTCTTCCCATTACTTCAACGAAAAATAATCGGTTGTGTGAATTTGCGGTGTCTCTAATTTTATCGATAGCATCAATTACAGTATTTAAAGCCGTATCGTATCCTAAAGTATGACTTGTTCCAAAAATATCGTTATCAATAGTACCAGGAATTCCAATTACAGGAAATCCGTATTCTTCATTGAAAATTTCGGCTCCAGTAAAACTACCATCACCACCAATTACTACAAATGAATCAATTCCAGCCGCTACTAAATTGTCGTAAGCTTTTTTTCTTCCTTCTGCTGTACGAAAATCTGCCGAACGTGCCGATTTTAAAATAGTTCCACCTTTGTTAATAATGTTTTTCACATCACGAGGTCCCATTTCTTTAAAGTCACCTTCTATCATTCCTTGGTATCCTCTGTAAATACCAACACATTCTACATTATAATAAGCACAAGCTCTAACCACAGCACGAATAGCAGCATTCATTCCAGGAGAATCTCCTCCAGAAGTTAAAACACCTACTCTTTTAATCTTTGTCGACATATTATTTTGATTGTTTATGTAAAGTTATAAAACGAAAAATTAAAAAACAGCGATTCTTGCAAACTATTTAATTATAGTTGCAAATTCAAACGTTTTCGTTAATAACTTTTTGATTTTTCTACTAAAAAACTACGAATTAATCGATTTCAGGAACTCTAATTTGCTCTTGTTTTGTAGCATCGTTAGATTTTGTTTTTCTTTGATTAATGAACTCAATAAATTCAGGTGGAAACTCAGAATCTGGCAATTCATCTTGTGATTTTGATGTATCGTCTTTCTTTTTGTTTTTACTAAATATTTTTTGCATCATTTCTTTGAAAGTATTGAATTCCACATTGTAGGTTATTCCTAATCCTTGCGTATAACCAATACCTTCTCCTACATAATTGATATCGTTTTCACGATTGAAAACATGTGCATTTAAAGTTCCGTCTTCATTAATTTGAATTAAGACTTCTAAATTACCTACAATAACCGATTCTGTTACACCTCCAACAGGAACACCGACTTTTCCGTTTATCGAAATTCGGTCGTTAATTCGTGTATTCATTGTTACACCAACTCTATCCGAAACCTCCGTTAGTCTATTTCCTTGCGAATAATCTAAACCTAATTGTAAGTTACTATCTGCATCAGCAAATAAGCCGTTAATGATAGAACTTGCGCCTTCAATTAACGAACCATAAGCTGCATTTCCAGTTGATTCAGCAGTTACAAATGAACCCGTAGCCATTAAAGCAAAAGCTTGTGTTTGACGTGTATCTTTGTCTTGTAATTTGTAATCGATTTCACTTTTTAAAACGGAACTTACCGTTGGGAAATCAATATTAAAATCAGGCTGTGGATTGCTTAAATTTCCGTTTAGTAAAATAGTTACATTTGTATCTACTTTTCTATTAAATGAAGCACTCTCTACCAAAACTGCTGGATTTGCTAACGTTTTATAAGTTGCTTTTAAATCTAAAACGGCATCCATTGGTTCACCATCCCAGCGAATAGTTCCTCCTTTTTCTACATTAAATTTTTTATCAATAATTCCTCCATATTTAAAATTATATTGCCCTTCTTGAACAATAAAATCTCCAAACATTTCAAATTTACCCAATGTGTTTATATTCATTTGCATAGAGCCTACACCAGTTCCTTTCATGGCATGACCTGTTTCGCGATTTAGAATAATCTCAATATCAGCATCGGTATCTATATCAAAATTAAAATCGAGTTCTAATCCTTGATATTTATTTTCTTTTGCAATTTTACCCAATAGCGATTTCTGATATTCTTCTGTAGTCATAAAGTTAATAAAGGAATTGTTTCCTAAATCTTCTTCATCATTAACTGGAATTTTTATTGAAGTTCCTTTTTCAGATTCACCCGCTACTTTGATATTTAATGCATCTACTGAACCTGTAATACTAGCTTTACCTTTCATAAAAGCAGTTCCATAATAATAAGCATCTTCTGAATCTTTAGTATCTAAAGCCAAAATATTATCAGAAATTAGATGTAAATCGAGTTCCCAATCACCAAGATTTTCATGTCGAATTGTACCATCAATTACACCTTTTGTTTTGTATTTAGTATCGGTTACTTCAATTTTTCTCAAACTAAATTGATGTTCGGTTAAATCTACAATAGCATTTTTTTCAAAGGCATAGTCAACGTTTAGGTATGGAACACGCATTCCAGCATCATTTAAATATAAACGACCATCCATTTCGGGCTTAGTTAAAGAACCTCCAATAGTAGTTCTACCTGTTGCGTTTCCTCTAACATCCGATAAAACACTTCCTAATAAAGAGCCAAATGGAGCTAAATTAAATTTTTCAAAACCAGCAACTAAATCTAAACTTGATTGTTGCCCAACAAAATTTACATTTCCATCTAAGAAAAAGTGTTCTTGACCATCTTGTTTTAAGCTAGAATTCACTTTAAACTGATTGAAATTTTCGTTTCCTTCAATTTTGAAATCTAAATCACCTAATAAAAACTGATTGATTTTTAAACTATCTATGGTTAAATTCGAGACAGGTTCATACTTATTTCTATCTTGCTTGTAGGTAATATTTCCGTTAATTTTTCCGCCAAATGATAAACTATCTAATGCAGGCGTTACCTTATTTAAATCAACATCATCAAAGGTTAATTTAAAATCTTTATAAGTAGAATCACGCATGGTTCCAAAGAAATCAATCTTTTGATTGTTGTGTGATAATGTTAACTTTTCGAAATTAAAATCTTTAAACTTTTTATCAAATACAATTTTATTGTCTTCTGTTTCTTGTTCGTTGATAAACCAAACATAGTCTTTGAATTTAATCTCCGATTTTTTAAAACCTACAATAGATTGCTTGTCTTCATTAATGGTATGATACAAGTTTAAATCATACGAATCTTCGCTTTTTGGACCACCTTTAAACTCAGAACGAACAAATAATGTATCATTTAAAGTAAGATTAATCAAATTGAAATCTGCAATTTTATATTTATCGTTTTTAATAGAATCGACAGTTATGTAAGCATTATATAGTGGATTCTTATTATCGATATCAATACTAATATTTTCAATTGTATTTTCATATACAATAATATTTGGCGAGGTAAAATCGAAAACAAACTTTCCTTCATCACCATTTATTTTTCCTTTTGCTTTAGTGTTTTCCGATATTTTTACATCGGGAATAAAAACTTCTACGATTTTATCATAGATAGTTAAATCAAAATTTATGAATTGCCCTTTTTCTAATTTATTTGGTGAATAATTGGCATATAAACTTCCAAGCGCATTTTCTACCATTTTTTGCACTTGATTTACTTTGTATTTCCCTACAATTTGACCTGTAATGATATCAGCAGAATTAATTTCAATGGTTCGAACTCGTTCCGCATCAAAAGAAGAAGTTACTTCAAAATCATCAAAAAAGTAGGAATCTTTACTATTTTGATATGAAACATTATTTACATGAAGTACTCCCGCTAAATCATCAATTGAATTTCCATTAGCTTTAAAATCGATATTTCCTTTGAAAATAGAAATAGAATCAGTTTTATAGAAATTTAAGATATGCAAATCGGCATAGTCAATTTGGGCTTTAAAATCGTAGTTTTTAGCTTTCAAACTTAAGTCGATAGTTCCATCAAAATCCATTTTTAAATTAGGATCATTACTATTGAAATAGCCTTTGTAATATGGCATTTTCATGCTTCCATCAACCGTAATGTTTTGATAATTATATCCGTTGTAATAAAACTTATCAATTTTTCCTTTGATAGCTGTATTCAATAATTTTTGAGTGAAACCTTTTCCGTCAACATCTAAATCTAAAGTAGTTTTTCCAATCTGCTTTTCACTTAAAAGTGTTCCTAAATCAAAAGCATCTAACTTAATATTTCCTTGATACGAAGCATTATCAATATTATTGATGTTTTGCATCGCTAAATTACCTTCCAAATAACCTAATTGCGATAACATCGAAACATCGGCATTGATATATTTTTGAGTTAATTCAACATCTCCAGCAATATTTACATTTCCTAATTTAGCTAAAACCGATGGTAAATTATTACCTAAAATTCGAGGAAGAATCGATTTCAAATCTTCGTAATTGGAAGTAATTCGATCAAAGTTTCCTTTCATGTAAAACTCTTGATTTCCTTTTCCAAAAAGATTTCTAAAATTAGCAGTTCCAATAATTTCTGATTGATTTTTATCTACTAATTTAAGATTATGAGTCGTGAAATTATTCAATGTCCCAACCAAATGCGTATCTACATAAAAGACATTATTTTTTCCGAATTCATTGTAAAAATAATTCAAATCGTTTGAAGCAATCGTAGCTTTATCAAACTGAACATCAAAAATAACTTTGTTATTAAAATCTGAAAAATCTTTTCTGTTGTACTTCAATTCTACTCTACCTTTCATTTCAGATGAAGGCGTTTTCATTGCCAATTGATCTAACAAGATATTTTTCTTGGTATACGTAAAATCAGCCGTAATATTTTCGACTAACAACCCACGATGATCTTTGAAAGACAACTTGTCTATAAACGTATAAACATTTGGACCTTTGATTAAAAAATCTTCAATTTTACCATTAAGTTGAGTAAAATCAAGCATTTTTGGAGTTTGAAGATTGTAATCGATGTATTGAAAACGACTGTTATAAACCGTCATCTTATTCGCTTTCATTCTAAATTTTCCCGAAGAAGGCGAACCATCATCAAAAGCTTCAATGAATTTATCTAAGTTCGTATAATCTTCGTTTTTGTAATTTACAATGCGAACATCCATTCCATGCAACACCACATCTTTCAAATACGGATGACCTGGATCGTAGATTTTCTTAAAACTTAATATTGACGTATTTAATTTCTTAATGTAAAACAAGGTATCTTTATGGTGATCTAAAACTAAAACATCGCCAAGTTTTACACTTCCAAAAGGCGTAATGGCGACTTTTTCAATAGAAATATTAGTTCCAAATGATTCATTTAAACTATCTGTAGCGTACTTTCCTAAAGCAGTTTGCACAAAAGGTAACGACAAAAGTATACCCAATAATAGAAACAGCAATAAAATTGCGATTAGGGAACGAAATAGTATTTTTTTAAATTTTTTGATACGTTCTTTTGTTTTAAATTTGCTACCAATTAATTAACTTGGAGTATAACCCAACAAAAATAAGGAATTTTGTAGGATAATTACAATATCTTTAATTCAAATTTCATGCCTAAAATGTCAGAAAGAAAAATATATACTTTAGCTATCGAAAGTTCGTGTGATGATACGTCTGCAGCTGTACTATGTAACGACGTTGTTTTGTCAAATATTGTGGCTAGACAAGCGATTCACGAAGAATATGGTGGTGTAGTTCCAGAATTAGCTTCGAGAGCGCACCAACAAAACATTGTTCCGGTAGTAGATGTGGCAATTAAAAAAGCAGGAATTAACAAAAACGATTTAAATTGTATCGCATTTACACAAGGTCCTGGATTAATGGGTTCGTTGTTAGTTGGAGGTTCATTTGCGAAATCGATGAGTATGGCTTTGGATATTCCTTTGGTTGCTGTGAATCACATGAAAGCGCATATTTTAGCACATTTTATTGACGAAGAAGGTTTTGATAAACCGACTTTTCCTTTTTTAGCGTTAACCATTTCGGGTGGACATACTCAAATTGTGAAAGTGAATAGCTTTTTTGATTTGGAAATTATTGGAGAAACTACTGATGACGCGGTGGGTGAAGCTTTTGACAAAAGTGCTAAAATTCTAGGACTTCCTTATCCTGGAGGACCTTTGATTGATAAATTTGCACAAGAGGGAAATCCGAAAGCGTTTCCGTTTACAAAACCAAAAGTAGATGGTTTGAACTTTAGTTTTAGCGGTTTAAAAACTCAAATTTTATATTTCATCCAAAAAAATGTAGCAATAAACCCAAATTTCATAGAAGAAAATAAAGCGGATATTTGTGCTTCAATTCAATATACCATTATCAATATTTTAATGGATAAATTAAAAATGGCTGTTGCAGAAACTGGAATTAACCAAATTGCAATTGGCGGTGGTGTTTCTGCAAATTCAGGAATTCGAACTACATTGAAAGAAGCAGAAAAAAAATACGGATGGAAATCCTACATTCCAAAATTTGAATATACAACCGATAATGCTGCGATGATTGGAATTGTAGGATATTATAATTTTTTAGAAGAAAATTTCAGTCAAGCTGATGTGACTTCTAAAGCACGAATTGAATTTTAAAACTTATGCAACTATTCTATAATTCTGATATAAAACAAGGCGATACAACTTTCTTTTTTGACAAAGAAGAAAGCAAACATATTGTTAAAGTTTTACGTAAAAAAGAAAGTGATAAAATATTTATTACTAATGGATTAGGTTTTTTATTTCAATCGGAAATTATTTTAGCTTCTGAGAAAAAATGTGAAGTAAAAATCACAAAAGAAACCTTTCAAGAACCTGAAAAATTTTATACTCATATTGCCGTTGCTCCTACTAAAATGAATGACCGATTGGAATGGTTTTTAGAAAAAGCAACCGAAATTGGTATTCACGAAATCACGCCAATAATTTGCGATCATTCTGAACGAAAAGTTTACAAAATTGATCGAGCGGAAAAAATCATTCAAGCCGCGATGAAACAATCACTTCATTATTATATTCCAAAAATTAATGAACCGATTTCATTCGCACAATTCGTAAAATTAAATATTGACGGACAAAAATTCATTGCACATTGCGAAGAAACGGATAAAAAATCGCTTAAAAACGAAGTCAACAAAGATGAGAAAGTTACTATTTTGATTGGACCAGAAGGTGATTTTTCAACAAAAGAAATCAATTTGGCTATTGAAAATGAATTTATTCCTGTAACTTTGGGTAATACAAGATTACGAACAGAAACCGCAGCTTTAGTAGCTTGTCATACAATTGCTTTGATAAATGAATAGAATTTTAGTCATATTATTATTAGTTTTGAATTTGGGATTTTCTCAAGAAATCGCTGTTGCTAAATATTCTGGTGGTGGCGATTGGTATGCGAATCCGACATCTTTACCTAATTTGGCTAAATTTTGCAATCAAAACATCAATACTAAAATCAATACTAAAATTGCTACGGTTGATGTTGGGAGTTCAGAAATTTTCTCCTATCCTTACGTTCACATGACAGGACATGGAAATGTAGTTTTCAGTGCAAATGATGTTATTAATCTTCGTAATTATTTAACTTCTGGAGGATTTTTACATATTGATGACAATTACGGAATGAACGAATACATTAGAAAAGAAATCAAAAAAATATTTCCTGATAATCTGTTAACAGAAATTCCTTCCAACCACATTTTATTTCAAGAACCTTTTAATTTTCCTAGCGGATTACCAAAAATTCACGAACACGACAATCAAAAACCACAAGCTTTTGGAATCTTTATAGAAGGTAGAATTGTACTTCTTTACACCTACGAAACTGATTTAGGTGATGGTTGGGAAGATACAGAAGTTCATAACAATCCTCAAAGTGTTAGAGAAAAAGCCCTAAAAATGGGAGCTAACATATTAAATTATGCATTTAAAAATTAATTTTTTCTTTTGAAGAAAAAATTAATTTTTATTAAAATATGCAGAAAAACTACAGCAATTTATTTTTCAATACCTTTTAATTTTGATTTATTATCATTTTTAAACGAAAAATAGTGTTACATAATTTTTACATAAACTTTGATTTAATGTAAAGAAACACAAACATTATACTAAAAAAATAAAAAAATCGTTATAAAAATGTTAACTAACCATATCAACTAACTAAAATGTATTATTTATGAAAAAAATCCTTTTATCAGCAGTTTCTTTACTGTTATTAGTTTCATGTAGTAATGATGAATCAAACACTTCAACCGAATCTACAGCAACGGCACACAGACATAGAGGTTGTGCTTCTCATGAAGTTCACGAGCAACAGCTAAGAGAAAATCCAGAATTAGCTGCAAAAATGCAAGAAATTGAAAATTTCACTCAAAATGCAATTACAAACGGAAGGTTAGTTAATGGCAGAATTGAAATTCCTGTTGTTGTAAACGTATTATATAGAACAGCTGCTGAAAACATCTCTTTGACTCAAATTCAATCTCAAATTGATGTGCTTAATAAAGATTTTAATGCTTTAAATAGCGATTTTAACCAAGTACCTACTACTTTCTCAGGTGTTAAAGCTAATGTTGGAATTACATTTGTATTAGACGCTGTTTACAGAAAATCAACTAAAAAAACATCTTGGGGAACAAGAGATGCTATGAAAAAAACTAGTCAAGGTGGTTTAAATCCAACATCACCAACTACAAAACTTAACATTTGG
>NZ_JAKLJH010000071.1 GCF_023151265.1 Flavobacterium sp. | reverse complement strand
GATACAAATTTTAGAGGAAGAAGAAAAGGAATTAAAAAAGAACATCAATAAGGATCAAATGGTGGTTGTTGACGAATTGAATCATGATGTAAAATACGATAAATATCGAGATATAAATAATAATGAAAGGCTTACAAAAGAAGAAAAGGAGAAAAGAATAAAAAATAGAGATGCTTTCTATAATTCAATGGCTGAAATTTCAAATTTCTCGTCAAATAAATTAGGTTGGATTAATATTGATAGAATATTAGATTATGAAAAGTTAAAAAAAATAACAATTAAAAATAATGATAAACTTTTCGATAGTGATTATGTTGTTTTTTATAACTATTTGGGACAAAAATCATTAATTAACCATTATTTAAATGATTTTAATTCTGATTATGTTTATCCTGAATTAAGGATTAAAGGAAAAATTAAAGTAATCGTTTACACTAATAATGAAGATAAAATCTTTTATGATAAATTTTATATAGATAGAAATTCTAATACTGAATTTAGTCTTAAGCTAAAAGAAACCTCATTAGATAAATTAAAACAAGAACTAATCTCCAACTAACATGAAAACCCATTTCACCTTACTTCTATTATTCATTTCCACTTTAAGTTTCAGTCAAAATCAAAATAAAATTGATTTAGAAAAACTGAAAACTAAAGTATATCAATTGGTTAACGAAGAACGTTCTAATAACGACAGAAAATTACTTGGTTTGGATACTTATTTAAAAAAAGCCGCTGACGACCATGCCAAATACATCGCAAAAGCACAAACTTTATCACACGAACAAACCGATGCTAAAAAGAAAAATCCAAAAGAACGTGTCTATTTCTATGGTGGAAATCCTTTTGTTTTAGTAGGCGAAAATCTCTTATTCACAGGAATTAAAGACCAAATTTACTCAGAAACCGATTTAGACGCATTAGCCTTAAAAATGTTCAATCTGTGGAAGAAATCACCCAATCATTTGAAAAATATTTTAGACCCTCAATTTTTCTACACCGAAATTGGTTTTAGTATTGATTGGGAAAACAATAAAATTTATGCTGTGCAATTGTTTGGAGCGAAGTAATTAAACACGAATTTCACGAATTAGCACAAATTAATTGGTGTAAATTAGCGTAATTCGTGTTCTAATAAAGCAAAAAAAACTGACAGGTTTCGGAAACCTGTCAGGTTTGTATTTTATGAACACTAAACTATCTCGAATAATTCGGAGCTTCTTTCGTAATCGTTACATTGTGTGGGTGACTTTCGCCAATACCACTAGCAGTGATTCTAATGAAACGGCTATTTTCTTGCAATGTAGCGATGTCTTTTGCACCACAATATCCCATTCCAGCTCTTAAACCACCGATGAATTGTTGCATGCTTTCGTTTAATTCTCCTTTGTATGGTACACGACCTACAATTCCTTCTGGAACCAATTTCTTCACATCGTCTTCAACATCTTGGAAATAACGATCTTTTGAACCTTCTTGCATCGCCTCAACAGACCCCATTCCACGGTATGATTTGAATTTTCTTCCTTCAAAAATAATCGTTTCTCCTGGCGATTCTTTAGTTCCTGCTAATAATGAACCTAACATCACACAATCAGCACCCGCAGCAATCGCTTTTGGAATATCTCCTGTGTAACGAATTCCACCATCAGCAATAACTGGAACTCCTGAACCTTTTAAAGCCGCAGCCACTTCTAAAACCGCTGAAAACTGTGGGAATCCAACTCCTGCCACAACTCGCGTTGTACAAATCGAACCTGGACCAATTCCAACTTTCACCGCATCAGCTCCATTTTGAGCCAAATATAAAGCCGCTTCTGGAGTTGCAATGTTACCCACTACTACATCTAATTCTGGGAATTTTGCTTTTACAGCTTTTAATACATCCACCACGCCTTTTGTATGTCCGTGAGCCGTATCAATGATTACAGCATCAACTCCAGCATTTACTAAAGCCGTTGCTCTATCTACTGCATCAGCCGTAACCCCTAAAGCCGCAGCTACGCGTAAACGACCGAATTTGTCTTTATTGGCAATTGGTTTTTGTGTTAATTTGGTAATATCTCTAAACGTAATTAAACCAACTAATTTATTATTGTTGTCAACTACTGGTAATTTTTCAATTTTGTTTTCTTGAAGAATTCCTTCTGCTTCTTGTAAAGTTGTTCCTTGAGCAGCCGTTACTAATTTTTCAGAAGTCATTACTTCCAAAATCGAACGTGAATTTACTTTTTCGAAACGTAAATCTCTATTGGTAACAATTCCTTTTAGAATTCCGTTTTCATCAACTACTGGAATTCCGCCAATGCTAAATTCTTTCATAGCCATTTTCGCATCACCAACATTTGCTGTTAAAGGCAACGTTACTGGATCGATAATCATACCGCTTTCCGCACGTTTTACTTTCTTCACTTTCGCTGCTTGTTGCTCAATCGTCATGTTTTTGTGTAAAACGCCAATTCCTCCTTCTTGTGCCATAGCAATTGCCATAGAACTTTCGGTAACCGTATCCATTGCTGCGGAAACGATAGGAACATTCAACGTAATATTTCTCGAAAACTTCGATTGAATACTAACTTCGCGTGGTAAAATTTCGGAATAATTTGGAATAAGCAAAACATCGTCGTAAGTAAGACCTTCGCCAACGATTTTAGTTGTGTGTGCTTTCATGGTGCAATTTGTAGTTGTTGTTAAATTGCGTGCAAATATAGTAAAACTTAGCCAAATAATCTATTTCTTTTAAGAATAAATTATGTAACTTGCATATTAATTTTTCATTCCCAATGAGCGATTCTAAAAAAATAAGTACAGGCCTAACCGATTTAGAAGTATTAGAATCTGCAAAAAAGTTCGGCACTAATTCTGTCGAGCACCAAAAAAAAAATCATTTTCTGAATTCTATTTTAGATATCGTAAAAGAACCCATGTTTCTTTTATTATTGACCGCCACCAGTATTTATTTTATAACAGGAGATTATGCCGATGGTATTTTCATGGCTTTTGCAATTGTTTTTGTTATGGCAATTTCAGTTTTTCAAGAATCTAGAAGTCGTAATGCGATTGAAGCTTTAAAAAAACTAACCCAACCGAAATGTAAAGTCATTAGAAACAGTCAATTAATCGAAATTCCAACCGAGGAAATTGTAATTGGTGATTGTGTTCAATTAGAAGAAGGCGCTTTTATTCCTGCTGACGGAATTATTCTCTCTTCCAACGATTTTTCTGTCAACGAATCTATTTTAACAGGAGAATCTTTAGCCGTATTTAAGTCGAATGAATCCGAAAATAAACAAGTTTTTCAAGGAACTATTGTAGCTTCTGGTCTAGCGATTTGTGAAGTAACTGCAATTGGAAATAAAACGCAACTAGGAAAAATTGGTTCCAGCTTGAATGCAATCGAAGAAGAAAAAACGCCTTTGCAAATTCAAATCGGTAATTTCGTCACCAAAATGTCGATTATTGGTTTAGTGATATTTGCTATAGTTTGGGCGATTAATTACTACAACTCTGGATTAGTTTTGGATAGTTTATTGAAAGCATTAACCTTAGCTATGAGTGTTATTCCGGAGGAAATTCCAGTTGCATTTACCACGTTTATGGCCTTAGGAGCTTGGCGCTTGATGAAAATGGGCATCATTACCAAACAAACAAAAACCGTAGAAACTCTTGGAAGTGCTACCGTAATTTGCACCGATAAAACCGGAACGATTACCGAAAACAGAATGAGTTTAGCCGAATTGTATCTTTTTAAATCCAATTCGATAGTTGCAACTTCTCAAAAACTAAATCCCGAAGCAGAAGAAGTACTCAATTACGCCATGTGGTCGAGCGAACCGATTCCGTTTGATGCGATGGAAATTGCCATTCACGAAGTCTATTCTAATTTTGAAAGTGAAGACGAACGACCTTATTTCAAATTGGTTCACGAATATCCATTAGACGGAAAACCGCCAATGATGACACACGTTTTTGAAAACGAATCGGGTAAAAAAATCATCGCAGCTAAAGGCGCTCCCGAAGCTTTAATCGCTGTTAGTCATTTAAATGAAATCGAAAAAAATCAGATTTTAGAGGCGATGAAAGCTATGATGCAAAAAGGATTTCGAGTTTTAGGTGTTGGCGTATCCGACTTTGAAGGAACGGATTATCCAGGAACTCAACAAGAATTAAAGTTTCATTTTAAAGGATTAGTAGCGTTTTACGACCCACCAAAGCAAAACATTCAAGCCGTTTTTGAAACCTTTTACAAAGCAGGAATTCAAGTAAAAATCGTAACAGGCGATAATGCCGAAACGACTTCAACTATTGCAAAACAAGTCGGGTTTAAAAATGCTGATAAAGTGTTAAATGGCGACGAATTAATGGTAATGGATGAAACGACTTTGAAAGAAAAAGTAATGGAAACAACTATTTTCACAAGAATGTTTCCAGAAGCCAAACTTAAAATAATTCAAGCTTTAAAAGCCAACAATCAAATCGTAGCCATGACAGGCGATGGCGTAAATGATGGTCCCGCTTTGAAATCAGCACACATAGGAATTGCGATGGGCAAAAAAGGTACTGAAATCGCTAAACAAGCCGCCAATTTAATTCTAATCGACGACAATTTCGAACGAATGACAGATGCCATTGCGATGGGAAGAAAAATCTACCTCAACCTCAAAAAAGCGATTCAATACATTATTTCTATCCATATTCCGATTATTCTAATTGTGTTTATTCCGTTGGCTTTGGGTTGGATATATCCAAATATTTTTACTCCTGTTCACATTATTTTCTTGGAAATTATCATGGGTCCAACCTGCTCCATCATTTACGAAAATGAACCTATGGAAGATAATCTGATGCTACAAAAACCAAGACCGCTAACCACAACATTCTTTAATTTCAAAGAAGTATTGATTAGCATCATTCAAGGATTGGTAATTACTTTAGGATTGTTATTTATTTATCAATATGCCATTGGAGAAAATATGTCAGAAAACGGCACTAGAACCTTAATTTTCTTAACGTTAATTACTTCCAATATTGTATTAACATTGGCGAATCGTTCGTTTTATTATTCGATTTTCAAAACGATTCAGTACAAAAATAATTTGGTAGGATTGATTATTGGAGTCACAATTGTATTGACAGGACTATTGTTGTTTATTACTGCATTTTCGAACTTCTTCTTGTTTGAAATGGTAAGCTTTTCCCAAATAGGATTATGTGTATTAGTAGGAAGTGTTTCGGTACTTTGGGTCGAAATTTACAAAGCGTTTAAACGAAGAAAGACTGATTAATGAAATTCACCAAATAGTTTAGTTGCTTCGTTATAAGCGCTTTCAAAACTCATTGGACTTGTATTCGTGTTTTCTCTTTTGGTAGTGAAATACGACAATAATTTTTCTGTAGGCATGTTTCCTGTTAAATCGTCTTTTGCCATTGGACAACCACCAAAACCTTGAATCGCGCCATCATAACGACGACAACCCACATTGTAAGCCGCATCAATTTTTTCAAACCATTTGTCTGGCGTAGTATGAAGATGCGCACCAAATTCAATATGAGGATATTTCGGAATCAAATTAGAAAACAAATAATCAATTACTTCTGGAGTTGAACTTCCTACTGTATCAGAAAGCGATAGGATTTTCACACCCATATTCGCTAATTTTTCGGTCCATTCGCCTACAATTTCAACATTCCATGGATCTCCATACGGATTTCCAAAGCCCATTGAAATATACGTCACGACTTCTTTATTCGATTTATCAGCGATTTCTAAAATCTCTTGAAGCGTAACTAAACTTTCCGCAATCGTTTTGTGCGTATTTCGCATTTGAAAGTTCTCCGAAATTGAAAAAGGGAAACCTAAATATTGAATTTCCTTATGAATCGAAGCATTTTGAGCACCTTGTGTATTGGCAATAATCGCTAATAATTTGCTATTGGTGGCAGACAAATCCAATTGAGCTAATACCTCAACTGTATCTTGCATTTGTGGAATCGCTTTTGGCGAAACAAAACTTCCAAAATCAATTGTATCAAAGCCTACACGCAATAACGATTGGATGTATTTTACCTTTCTTTCGGTTGGAATAAACGGTTTGATACCTTGCATGGCATCGCGCGGACATTCGATAATTTTGATTTCGTTCATAGCTTCAAAGATAGAAATTTTAGCTGTTTTCCAAAATCTTTTTATTGATTGCTTTCACCAAAGCCGGACCTTCGTAAATAAATCCAGTATAAAGCTGTACCAAACTTGCTCCAGCATTTAATTTTTCAATTGCATCTTCAGCCGTATGAATTCCTCCTACTCCAATGATTGGGAACGACTTATTACTTTTTTCCGAAAGAAAACGAATCACTTCGGTAGAACGTTTCGTTAATGGTTTTCCAGATAATCCGCCCATTTCTGATTTGTTTTCTGATTGTAAACCTTCGTGAGAAATAGTTGTATTCGTAGCGATTACACCTGCAATTTTAGTTTCGTTTACTATATCAATGATGTCTAAAAGTTGTTCATCGGTTAAATCGGGAGCGATTTTTAGTAAAATTGGTTTTTGTTTTGGTTTCGCGTTGTTTTGATTTTGAAGTGTCTGTAATAAATAGGTCAAAGGCTTTTTATCTTGTAATTCGCGAAGATTTGGCGTGTTTGGCGAACTCACATTCACCACAAAATAATCAACATACGGAAACAAAGCCTCAAAACAGATTTCGTAATCTTTCACCGCTTCTTCGTTTGGCGTGATTTTATTTTTTCCGATGTTTCCACCGATTAGAACACCTTTATTTTTTTTCAAACGTTCGACAGCTTCTTTCACACCACCGTTATTGAAACCCATACGGTTGATAATGGCATTGTCTTCTTTTAAGCGGAACAAACGTTTTTTAGGATTTCCTTCTTGTCCAACAGGCGTTAACGTTCCAATTTCAATAAAGCCAAAGCCAAAATTTGATAATTCTTGATACAACTTCGCATCTTTATCAAATCCTGCCGCTAATCCAACTGGATTTTTGAATTTAATTCCGAAAACTTCACGTTCTAAACGAGCATCTTTTACTTCATAAAGTGATTGAAATAAACTTGAAAAAACCGGAATTTTATTCAGAAAACGAATTAATGAAAAGGTAAAATAATGCACTTTTTCTGGATCGAAACAGAAAAGTAACGGACGAATGAAAATTTTGTACATAATGTGTTGTGTTGTTGTGCAAAAGTAAGAAAATGCTATTCCAAAAAAAAGTATTGCCGCATTTTGTAACAATAAAAGATTTGGTGCGTATAATTAACGAAGTGAAAAGTGAAAAGTAAAAAGTAAAAAGTGACAAGACTAAACTTTTAACTTCTAAATTCTAACCTCTAAATTCTAATTTTAAAATGGCTCAAACTCCTTCCAACATGTTACCTCTGGGCACGATTGCTCCTGATTTCAATTTGAGAGACACCAATACTACCGATTTTAAAACGTTTGCTGATTGCAAAGGTGAAAAAGGAACGGTCGTAATGTTCATTTGCAATCATTGTCCGTTTGTACATCATGTGATGGAAGAAGTGCTAAAAGTGGTGAACGATTATCGTGTGCAAGGAATTGGTTTTGTGGCGATTTCGAGCAATGATGTAGTGAAATATCCGCAAGATACTCCTGAATTAATGACCGAATTTGCTTTTGAAAACGGGTTTGAATTTCCCTATTTATATGATGAAACGCAAGAAGTAGCCAAGGCCTACAATGCCGCTTGTACACCTGATTTTTATCTTTTCGACAATCAAAATAAACTAGTTTACCGAGGACAATTAGACGACAGCCGACCTGCCAACGGCATTCCATTAAGTGGTTCTGATTTACGAAGTGCAATTGATGGTGTGGTTATGAATCGATTAATTAATCCAGAACAGAAACCGAGTATTGGGTGTAATATTAAGTGGAAGTAGAGAAATTGGTTTGTATCAATATTAAATAAACAAAACTCTAAAATGGTTAAATCTAAATTTTCATACAGAACCTATATTCAAGCTTCGCTAACTATAATTACATTAATTCTTCCTATCTACCTTTTTTTCAATAGAATTAAAGCATTTGGTGATAATTATAATATAAAATTTTTATTTGTTTCTTCTTTAATATTGTTTAGTTGTATATGGTTAATTTTAGGAATAATAAAACGGGCTGTTATAATATATATTAATGATAAAGAAATTATTATAAAAAATATACTTTCAGAAAAACATATAAATATTAATGACTTTGATGGCTTTGAAACTACATCAGAAAATTCAAAATACGGAAGTTATGAAGTTATATATTTAATTAAAGATAATAAAAGTATAATTCATTTATCTGAATTTCATATTTCGAATTACAGAGAAATAAAAAGTTTCATCGAAGGAAAAATTAATAATTTAGGGTATTTTCCTTTCAGTTTTTTATCTGATTGGAAAAGGTATTTGTAAAATTAATAATATCTAATTTACCTTCTCTCCAAAATCACTTATATCAGAATACTAAATATAAAACTGTAGTGTTTTTTTTATCTCATTAGTTTACTTAACTTTGTACCCAAATTAAAACCTTTTCATTTTGAAATACCTAGTTTCAAATACTCTTTTAATTTCAAATGCAATTACAAAAGTAGTAGCATTTACCCACAGCAAGGCCTTTATCAATTAGGCCTCCGTCTACCCTATTCCTAATTCTCAGACGGAGGATTTTTACTTACAACATTTTTTATTCATTTCAGAAGTATCTTCTGTAATCATTATTTTTTTTTAATTCTAACATCATGTCGCAAAAAAAACTTTTGGGAAAATTATATGCACGCCATATAATTTGGTTAATCACATTATCATTTTTGTTTGGAACTCTTTTTTTGGTCGCCTATTATAAAGTGCATCCGGTTTTTCTATCTGCTCCTTTACTTATGTTAATTTTAGTAACCATCGACAGCTTTCAATCCAAACATTCGGTACGAAGAAATTATCCATTAGTAGGCCGTTTACGCTATTTGTTTGAATCGGTTCGCCCTGAATTTCGCCAATACTTTTTTGAAGGTGAATTGGATGGAAAACCTTTTAACAGAAGACAACGTTCTATCGTATATCAAAGAGCAAAAAACGAAAAACAAACCATTTCCTTTGGAATGCAAGACGACCCCAATCGTATTGGTTATGAATGGGCAGCACATTCGGTTTATCCTAAAAAAGCGGACGAGAAAAAATTTAGAACGCTAATTGGTGGCTCAAATTGTTTACAGCCTTACAATGCAAGCATTTATAATATTAGTGCTATGAGTTATGGCGCCTTGAGTAAAACCGCCATAACTTCTTTAAACGAAGGAGCTAAACTTGGAAATTTTGCGCATAACACAGGCGAAGGTGGAATCAGTGATTACCATTTGATGGGAGGCGATTTGATTTGGCAAATTGGAACAGGATATTTCGGTTGTAGGGATGAAAAAGGAAACTTTTCTAGTGAATTATTTGCAGAAAAAGCGAATTACGAACAAGTAAAAATGATTGAATTAAAATTATCGCAAGGAGCAAAACCAGGACATGGAGGCTTACTTCCTGCGGAAAAGAACACACCAGAAATAGCAAAGATTAGAAGTATACAACCTTTTACAACGGTACATTCGCCATCTGGTCATACTGCTTTTTCAAATGCTACGGAGTTGTTGTATTTTATTGGACAATTGCGAGAACTTTCCAACTTTAAACCAGTAGGCTTCAAAATTTGTATTGGTCGAAAGGATGAATTTATTGATATTGTAAAAGCAATGTTACACACTAAAATTTATCCCGATTTCATTACTATTGATGGTGCCGAAGGCGGAACAGGTGCAGCACCACTTGAATTTATAGACTATATGGGAATGGCGTTATCTGACGCAATTGTGTTTGTAAACCAAACCTTAAAAGAATATGGATTGCGTGACGAAATTAAAATTTTAGCTTCTGGAAAAATCATTTCGGCTTTTGATATTGCAAAAACATTGGCATTAGGAGCTGATGCTTGTTATAGTGCTCGTGGAATGATGTTTGCCCTTGGATGTATTCAAGCTTTACAATGTGATAGCGGAAAATGTCCTGTGGGAATTGCAACGCAAGATAAATCGCTATACAAAGGATTAGATATAACTGATAAAAGAGTCAGAGTAGCAAATTTTCATAAAAACACATTAAAAGCCTTTGGTGAATTTATTGGTGCTTGTGGATTCGAAAATCCGAAAGAAATAACACCTGATTTTTTGTACAAAAGAGTGGAACACAATTCCAATCAAAATTTCACAGAGATTTACTATAAAGATTCTATAAAGTACAACCGAGAAGAATTCATGAATTTAAATTAAAATAATATGAAACCAATACCAACATTTACGTCAAGCGATCATAAACTGCTAAAAAAGATTACCAAAACCAATCTTTCGGCAACAAGTGCAAGAGAAATAAAATTACTAATGGAAGAATTAGACAGAGGCAATATCGTAGAAGATAATGCCCTGGAAAACGATATTATTCGAATTAATTCCGAGGTAATTATTGAAGACATGAGCACCCAAAAACAAATGAAATTTCAAATTGTTTTACCTTCACAGGCGAATATAAAAGAAAGTAAATATTCCGTTTTAGTTCCGCTTAGTGTGGCTATTATTGGGTTTAAAGTAAACGATCAAGTAGATTGGGAATTGCCTGCTGGCAACAAAACATTAAAAGTTATTGCTGTTAACAACGGTAATTAATTTAGTAAACACCTTTTTTGAGGTGTTTTTTTATTTCTTCTCCAAAATCACTTCAATCGGATTATTACTTCTTGGTCCGAAACTTCTGGCTTGACGTTCATTTTCACTCGAACACAAAATGTACATATTAAAAGCTTGCAATTGTACTAATTGTTCTTTGTATTTACCTTTAATATCTTGGATTTTAATATAGAATTCTTCCGCAGGAAAGGTATTGGTTACCGAAAGTAAATAAGTATCACCAGCATAAGGAAAAAACCATTTTTCAGGTTCGTTTGGCTTACTAATTAATTGGTTTCGGGTAAAAACTAATGATTGGTTACCGTATTTCCAACTATATTTATTGTTCTCGTTGATAACTTCTTCTCCTTTTTCGTTGACCAATGTAATTTTTAAATGGGGAATATTATCTGATTTTCCTTCTTCATGGGCTTTTACTACTAAATAAGATGTAAAATCAAAGCCACAATGCGGCACTTGCCCAAAGGAGAACAAAGAGAAAAGAAGAAAGAAAAAAGATATTTTGGTTTTCATAGATTATAATTGGTGGTAAAAATACAAAAATGATACCAAAAAAATATCCGCCAATTGACGGATACTTTTATTATTTTGTTAGATAAGCATAAATCTTCTCTCTTTCTTCATCAGAAATTTTAGCTTTCTTTTGCATTCTTAAAACAATAGGAGTCCATTGTTCCGCTGAAAATTTATTGGGATCATATAGTTTATGACAATTTGCACAATTGTTTTCATACAATGCTTTACCTTCTGCTAGTTCTGGTGTCAATGGCACTTCGTCAACTTTTGGTGCTTCAGTTTGAATAACTTTTGGAGAACATGAATAAATTAGTGTTCCTAATAATACTATTGCAATAATTTTAGTTTTCATATTTAAGATTTGTTTAATGAGGTAAATATAAAAAAAAATCCCAAAAACAATGTTTTTGGGATTTATATTGATTTTGAATACTAATTACTTCACATCCATTAATTCTACATCAAATACTAAAGTTGCATCTGGTGGAATTACTCCTCCTGCACCTCTAGAACCATATCCTAAATAAGAAGGAATCACAAAACGAGCTTTGTCTCCTACTTGTAATAAAGCGATACCTTCGTCCCAACCTTCAATAACTTGACCAACACCTAATTGAAAATCAATTGGTTGTTTTCTTTTGTATGAAGAATCAAAAACTTGTCCGTTTTCTAATGCTCCTTGATAGTGAACTGATACTTGTTTACCTTTTTCAGCTTGTTTACCTGTTCCTTTTTGGATGATTTGGTAACGTAAACCACTTTCAGTCTTTTGAAAACCAGCGGCTAATTTTTCCAAAGCTTCCTCTGCCATTTTTTTTTGCTCTGCAATTCTTTTTTCTCTTGAACCTTCAAATGTTCTGAATGCCTCGATAGCATTCCATTTTTGAGCTTCGTCTCCTACTCTTACAATTTCTAATGAATCAATTGTATCTCCTTGTGCAATAGCGTCCACAACATCTTGTCCTTCAACAACGTGACCAAAAACTGTGTGTTTTCCGTCTAACCAAGCCGTTTCAATGTGTGTAATAAAGAATTGAGAACCGTTAGTTCCAGGTCCAGCATTAGCCATCGATAAAACTCCAGGTCCATCGTGACGTAAAGTTGGGTGAAACTCATCGTCAAAGTTGTAACCAGGACCACCAGTTCCTTGTCCTTGAGGGCAACCACCTTGTATCATAAAATCAGGAATTACACGGTGAAATTTTAATCCGTCATAATATGGTTTTCCCATTGGGCGAGCCGAATTTTCTAATTGTCCTTCTGCTAATCCTACGAAATTTCCAACCGTTCCTGGTGTTAAATCGTGCGTTAATTTTACTAAAATAGTACCTCTTGAAGTATTAAATTTAGCGTATATTCCGTTTTCCATGCTTTTGTTTTTAAATTTGAAAGTGCAAAATTACAAAATTAATTGGTAGTTTTGATAAACAAATATCGATTCGAATGGAAGCTAATGATTACCTAAATATCAACAAACAAACTTGGAATAATAAAGTAGAAGTCCATGTGAACTCCGATTTCTATGACATGGAGGGCTTTCTAAAAG
>NZ_JAKLJH010000070.1 GCF_023151265.1 Flavobacterium sp. | reverse complement strand
TAATGGCATTGACATTTGTATTACCAAATAAAATTCAATTCTATACTTTTATGGGAATTGTAGCCGTTATTACAATTGTTCCAATTGTGTATTCTTATTTGGAATTTAAAAAAACAAAGACAGACAATAAATTTTAACTAATTTTTCTGACAAATTAATATTTGAAAATATATTTTTAAACCTTTAAAAATAAACATCATGAAAATACTCTCTTTGTTGCTCCTCACTCCTTTTGTTGTTTTTACACAAACTGTAGAAGTTAAATATTATAACAATCAAATTTTTAAATCGGATCAAATTGTAGCACATATTCCTAGAGAAATCAAACCAAACTATGCTCAAAATCACTATTCTTACACTTTAATTAATAGTAATAATAATTCTGTTTTCAAGAATGATAAAATAGTAGAAATTTCAATGGAAAATGACACAATAAATGAAATTGAATTGTATGAAATTTTTGAAAAAAAACATGTTTTGAAAGAAGAAAAATCAAAACCTTTTGATTATTCATCAAAGGAAAGTTTAATCTTCAAAGACTTTAATTCTAAGACTTTAGAATTTGAAAGAAAACTAGAAAACAAAGTTATTGTAAAAGATTCTTTAATCAATTGGGAATGGAAACTAATAAAAGGAACAGAAGAAATCCTTGATTATAAATGTAAAAAGGCAATAACAAACAAATATGGATCAACAAAAACAGCATATTACACTGAAGAAATACCAATTTCAGACGGCCCATTTAATCATTCAGGATTACCTGGCTTAATTTTAAAAATCAGTTCTGATAAAAGCGAAATAATTGCCTACAATATTCAAAAAAAGAAAGAAAATTCTAATGTGGAAAAACCAAATTTTAAAGAAAAAAAACTATCATTAAAAGAATTGGAAAAAGAAATCAACAAATTAAATAATAAATATCAGATTGAATTTGATAATAAAATCAAAAATCAGTAACAAAATAAAATCCTAACTACTAATTAGAAAAATAGAAATGCCATGAAAAAATTACTTCTTTTTGTTTTTACTTTTTCGAGTTTCACTTTTGCACAAGATAAGTTCACCCGAATAGATAGTTTGTTAAACTATTTACATGAAAACAACAAATTCATGGGTTCGTTAACCATTCGTGAAGGTGAAAATGTGGTTTTCAATAAAGCGTATGGGTTTGCCGATGTAGAAAAAAATAGCAAAGCTGATCGTTTAACACGTTATAAAATAGGTTCGATTTCTAAAACTTTCACCGCCGTAATGGTAATGCAATTAATCGAAGAGAAAAAATTGACTTTACAAACCAAATTGAATCGTTTTTACCCGAAAATACCGAATGCTGAAAAGATTTCGATTTACGATTTATTACATCATAGAACTGGAATTGTTGATTACATAAACCAAGATTCTACTTTTCATAAAGTGTTAGATAAAAAACACTCAAAAGAAGATATTTTAAAAGTAATTTCCACTTATAAATCTAATTTTGAACCTGGAAGTAAATACGAATATAGCAATTCAAACTTTTTCATTCTAGGATGTATTATCGAAAAGTTGACTAAAAAATCCTACGCCGAAAATTTACAAAATCGAATCGTTAAAAAAGCCGAACTAGGAACGTACGAAAGTAAAACCGAAATGACTGCTAAAGGTGCGGTTACCAATAAAGTTTTCGTTCCAACTACCTATTACAAAGAAGAAGCAACAAATACGGCAAACAAAGAAAGTTATTCCTATTATTTTGACGGAACAAATTGGGTAAAATCGTTAGAAAATAATAATTCGATTGCATTTGCTTCAGGTGGAATCACTTCAACTCCAGCTGATTTAACGAAGTTTATCCATGCCCTTTTTGAAGGAAAATTAGTTAGCCCAACTTCTTTAGACCAAATGAAAGAAATTAAAGAAGGTTATGGAAAAGCCTTAATTCAGTTTCCATTTGGCGAAAGACGTTTTTACGGTCATGGTGGAAGAATTGAAAATTTCAGTTCGATGTTAGGTTATTATCCAACCGAAAAATTGAGTTTTTCTTTGATTTCAAATGGAGATAATTTTGTACAAAACGATATTATCATTGGAATTTTGAGTATTTATTATAAAATGCCGTTTCCGTTTCCACAATTCATGAAAATGGATAAAGCAGAATTAGCAAAATTCACAGGAACTTATGCTTCAAAAGACATTCCTTTAAAAATTACCGTTTCTGAAAAGAATGGCGAATTATCAGCACAAGCAACAGGACAAGGCGCTTTCCCTTTGACATTTAAAGAAGAAACAACTTTTGTCTTTGCAGCTGCAGGAATTGAAATGGTTTTTGGTGATAAGTCATTTGTGCTAATTCAAGGTGGAATGAAGTTTAACTTTACGAAAGAATAAAGATGCAAAACACTATCGCTACCATCAAAAGTATTACCAATAGCAAATATCTCGATATTATAGGAGTAATTTTAGTGGTGGGCGTTTCGGTGTATTTAGAATATTACAAAACCACTTACGATTTTAGTTTTGACGGAAAAAATTACTCGTTTTACTTGGGTTACTTTTCAATTCTAAACACGTGCTTATCCATGATGGCGACTCGATTGGTCACTAAGAAAAACAACATTGGAAATTTAATCAGCACTTGTAACACCTTGTTAAGTGGAAGTATTGACTATCTTTTGGGGAATATTGGTGCAATTTTAACGTATCCTGTTTCGTTTTTTGGAAACTATTTTGCGTTCCGAATTTGGAAAAAGAAACAATATTTGAATGCTATTGACGGTATCTTTTTCCGAAATATGGCAATTGGTTTACTACTTTCGTTAGCATTGAATTATATTGCTTTCACAACATTTTCAGACAAAGCGATTGATTGGAAATTATTCTTCGCCATAGCTATTCCAGCTGGAATTAGTTTTGGCGGCACCTTTAATATAGGAAGAATGTATCCTGACAATTGGATCAATTGGCAAGTGTATAATTTATTCAAAATTGTACAAAATGTAATGCTGATGAACATTGCCAACACTGCAAAATATGTGTTTTATATGTTCAATGCGATTTTGGGTTACATTACTTGGAAGGATGATAAATCGAAACAACTATAACCTTCTTGTAGATTCTCTCTGACGCAACTCCGTTTTAATAACCACGGTTTGCGGTTGGTAAAACTCGTCTTTAGAATTCAATTTATGGATTAATAATTCAGCTGCTTTAGCTCCAATTTCTGGTGCGTGTTGGCTCACCGTTGATAAACTCGGTGTTAATCGTCTTGACCAAACACCATCAGCAAAACCAATAATATTTAATTCTTGTGGTATTTTGATTCCTTGTTTGAGAGCCATTCGCATAGTCATAGTGGAACTGTGTTCGTCTAAAGCAAAAATCGCATCCATTTTTTTTGAAGAAATTAAGGTTTGTAGTTTTACATCAAAATCTTCAATAGCAGTTTCAAGAACAATCAAACCTTCGTCAATTGACATGTTAGCATCTGTGAGAGCTTTTTTATAACCTTCAAATCGTAATTTCCCAACACTCAAATTATTTACAGTCGAAAGCAAAGCTATTTTTTTACTTCCTAATTTTATTAAATGAGTCGTAGCATCGTAAGCCGAATCAAAATCATCTACAACTACTTTATCGCAATTGATACCATCGGCTACTCTATCAAACATAACAATAGGTGTTCCACTGTTTATAATATCTTTAAAATGTTTGTACTCTTTTAAAGATTGCGTTTCTTCAGCAATAGCAACAATAAAACCATCAATAGTTCCATTGTTCAGCATGTCCATTACTTGTTGTTCTTTGTTGAAAGATTCATTTGAAATCCCAGTAATCACATTATATCCTTTCTCCAAAGCAATTTTTTCAATTCCACTAAAAACTTTCGCAAAAAAAGGATTCAATATATTAGGTATAATTACACCAATAGTATTTGTACGTTGATTTTTTAGGTTCTTGGCAATACTATTTGGTTTGTAATTCTTTAAAGCAGCATACTCTTGAATTTTAATCTTAGTAGCTTCACTAATTTCTGGGCTATCGCTTAATGCTTTAGATACGGTAGAAATTGATACACCAAATTCGAGAGCTATTTGTTTTAGAGTTGCTTTTGCTTTCATATATAAAAAGTTAAGAGGTAAAAATAGTGTATTTCTGTAATTTAAAAAAACAACTTTAAATGAATTTTAGTTAAGCGAATGATGACTAACAGATTAGAAAAAATAATATTTTCAAAAAGGGGTTTGCAATTCTAATAATTAATTGTACTTTTGCACTCCCTTTATTGGGAATGGAATGTTTAATTTAAATTAATTATTGTGAACACATTAAGCTACAAAACAGTATCAGCCAACAAAGCAACTGCAGACAAGCAGTGGATTGTTGTGGACGCTGAAGGGCATAACTTAGGTCGTTTATCTACAAAAGTAGCGATGCTTTTAAGAGGTAAATACAAACCAAGTTATACACCGCACGTTGATTGTGGAGATAACGTAATTGTTATCAACGCAGAAAAAATCAACCTTACTGGTAACAAGTTAGATGACAAAACGTACATCAGACACACAGGTTACCCAGGAGGTCAAAGAAGTTTAACTGCTAGAGTAATGCAACAAAAAAATCCTGCATTATTAGTAGAAAAAGCTATCAAAGGAATGTTACCTAAAAACAAATTAGGTGCTGAATTATTCCGCAATTTAAATGTATATGTAGGGTCTGAGCACAAACATGCGGCTCAATCACCTAAAACCGTTAACCTAAACGATCTTAAGTAATGGGAGTTATTCACAAAATCGGTAGAAGAAAATGCGCTGTTGCACGTGTTTATGTTTCAGAAGGAACAGGAAAAATCACTGTAAACAAAAGAGAATTCACTAACTACTTCCCAACTGCAACTTTACAGTACAAAGTTTTACAACCAATGTCTATGACAGAAAATGTATCAAACTTTGACGTTAAAGTAAACGTATATGGTGGTGGTTCAACAGGACAAGCAGAAGCTGTAAGAATGGCTATTGCTAGAGCAATGTGTGAAGTTGAGGCTGAAAACAGAGCTATCCTTAAACCAGAAGGATTATTAACAAGAGATCCTAGAATGGTTGAACGTAAAAAATTCGGTCAGAAAAAAGCACGTAAGAGATTCCAATTCTCAAAACGTTAATATTCGATATTTATCAGAATATATTTTCAGATTTATTTTTACAATTAAAATTGAATTAAAAACAAAGTTGTCGATATTCCTTGTAAAAAGGGAATTAGTTTAGCATCTAAATTTTCAAGACTAACGCAAGTGACTACTTGAAAATTGCTAATCACGGAACGTAAACTATTACACAATGGCAAACAAAATTGACGTTAAAGAGTTATTAGAAGCAGGTGTACATTTCGGACACATGACTCGTAAATGGGATCCAAACATGGCTCCTTACATTTATATGGAGCGTAATGGTATTCATATCATTAACCTATATAAAACTGCAGCTAAAATTGAAGAAGCTAATGAAGCTTTGAAAAAAATTGCTGCTTCTGGTAGAAAAGTATTATTCGTTGCTACCAAAAAACAAGCGAAAGATATCGTTGCTGAAAAAGCAGCAGCTTGTAACATGCCTTACATCACTGAAAGATGGCCAGGTGGTATGTTAACAAACTTCGTAACTATCCGTAAAGCTGTTAAAAAAATGGCTTCTATTGATAGAATGAAGAAAGACGGTACTTTCATGACTTTATCTAAAAAAGAAAGATTACAAGTTGATCGTTTAAGAGCTAAGTTAGAGAAAAACTTAGGTTCAATTGCAGATATGTCTAGATTACCAGCTGCATTATTCGTAGTTGACGTAAAAGCTGAGCATATCGCTGTTAAAGAAGCTCAAAAATTAAACATTCCAGTGTTCGCAATGGTAGATACGAATTCGGATCCACGTCCAATTGATTTCGTAATTCCTGCAAATGACGATGCTTCTAAATCAATTGAAAAAGTTTTATCATTAGTTTCTTCTGCTATCGTAGAAGGTCTTTCTGATAGAAAAGTTGAAAAAGATGAATTACCAGCTAAAGAAGTAGAAGCTACTGAAGCTCCTGCTACTGAAACTGAAGCATAAATAAATTAATTCCAAGAATTAAATTCCAAATTCCAAACTTGTTCTAACTTTTCGTTAGCAATTTAGTAAAATTGGAATTTGGGATTTAGTAATTGGAATTTTTACTTTTATAAACAACAAATAAAAAAAATACAAAATGGCAAATATTACTGCTGCAGACGTAAATAAATTAAGAACTATCACTGGTGCTGGAATGATGGATTGCAAGAAAGCATTAGTGGAGGCTGAAGGAGATTTCGATTTAGCTATCGAAAACTTAAGAAAAAAAGGTCAAAAAGTAGCTGCTAACCGTTCAGATAGAGAATCTACTGAAGGAGCTGCTGTTGCTGTTATCAATGCTGATAATACTGCTGGAGTTGCAATCACTTTAAACTGTGAAACTGACTTCGTAGGTAAAAATGAAGCATTCGTAAAATTAGCAAACGATTTAGCTAACCAAGCATTAAACTTCGCTACTAAAGAAGAATTATTAGCTTCTGATTTCAACGGAATCACTGTTGCTGAAAAATTAATCGAGCAAACTGGTGTTATTGGAGAAAAAATCGAAATCGGTGCTTTTGAAAAATTAGAAGGTGCTTTCGTAGGATCATACATCCACGCTGGTAAAATTGCTACTTTAGTATCTTTATCTGCTAACGTTGCTGGTGCTGACGAAGCTGCTAAAAACGTTGCAATGCAAGCTGCTGCTATGAACCCAATCGCTTTAAACGAAGCTGGTGTTGATGCTGCAATCATTGAAAAAGAAATCGAAATCGCTAAAGAGCAATTAAGAGCTGAAGGTAAACCAGAAGCAATGTTAGATAACATTTCTAAAGGAAAAATCCAACGTTTCTACAAAGACAATACTTTAGTAAACCAAGATTACATCAAAGATGGTTCTATGAGCGTTGCTGCTTATATTAAATCTGTAGATGCTAACTTAACTGTTACTGGATTTAGTAGAGTTGCTTTAGGATAATTTCCTATTTTAAAATATATAAAAAACTTCAATCTTAGGGTTGAAGTTTTTTTTTATGTTATAATTCGCCTACTTTTGATAAAACAATTGCTATGTTTCAAAGAAGAAAAGATATAATTTACGTTGTTTTAGCAGGAATTTTTATCACCAATGCTTTAGTAGCGGAATTAATTGGCGGAAAACTAATATATATTGGCGATGTAGTCATGAGTTTAGGGATTTTACCTTGGCCTATTGTATTCATCACTACCGATTTAATCAACGAATATTTTGGCGAAAAAGGAGTAAAAAAACTATCCTTTATAACAGCCGGATTAATTGCTTATACTTTTTTCCTGCTACTAATTGGACTTCAGATTCCAGCGGTAAAAGGTGACGGATTAATTACTGACGAACAATTTTCTGCCGTTTTTGGACAAAGTATGTGGATTATCGTTGGAAGTATAACTGCTTTTTTAGTGTCACAATTAATTGATGTTACCATTTTCCATTTTGTAAAAAATCGAACAGGTAAAAAAATGATTTGGCTAAGAAGTACGGGATCAACAGTAATTTCACAACTTTTTGACAGCTTCATCGTTCTAGGTATTGCTTTTTGGCTACCTGGCAAAATTGATACTAAAATGTTCATTGCTTCAGCATTAACAGGTTATGCGGTGAAATTGTTAATTGCAATTGGACTTACTCCTTTAATTTATTTAGGTCATTATTTAATAGAAAAATACTTAGCCAAAGATGGAAAATAAAAAACGATGCGCTTGGTGCGAAAAAGACGATTTATACCGAAATTACCATGATAACGAATGGGGAAAACCCGTTTATAACGATGAAACCATATTCGAATTTTTGATTTTGGAAACGTTTCAAGCGGGATTGAGTTGGTATACTGTTTTAGCAAAAAGAGAAAACTTCAGAAAAGCATTTAATAATTTCGATTTGATTAAAATAGCGAATTATTCAGAAGAAAAAATGGCAGAATTAGCAGAAGATGCTGGAATTATCAGAAACAAATTAAAAATCAAAGCAACTGTTACCAATGCACAAGCTTTTATAAAAGTACAGGAAGAATTTGGAAGTTTCTCTACATACATTTGGGGATTTGTTGATGGAAAACCAATAGACAATAAACCTAATACTTTAAGTGAAGTAAAAGCCACAACTCCAATTTCAGATGCTTTAAGCAAGGATTTGAAAAAACGCGGATTCAAATTTGTAGGTTCAACCGTTATGTACGCACACATGCAGGCTACAGGAATGGTGAATGATCATGTTGTAGATTGCCACACAAGAAAATAAAATTATGAATAACGACCCACTTCACGGAAAATCTTTAAAAACTATTGTAGAACAATTGGTTGATTTTTATGGTTTTGATACTTTGGCAGAACTCATTAACATAAACTGTTTTAAGGAAAATCCATCTGTAAATTCAAGTTTAAAATTCTTAAGAAAAACCGATTGGGCTAGAAAAAAAGTAGAAGAATTATACGTAAGAACGTTGACGAAGTTTTAAAAGAAAAAACTCATAAATACATCTACATTATTTATAATTAGAATGAATATTAAAATTTCAAAAATAATAAAATACAAAAGCTTCCATAAAAAATGAATTTTATTTTTCACGAAGTAATTTACTAAGACAAAAATTACAAAAGTTATTAAAGTCGTAACAAATAAAACAAACAACAATAAAGCACCTATATTTCCAGTTAAAAACACATCATTAATTTTTAAAACTTTAACACCATCAAAAAATCTTCTCTGTCAATTTCTACACAACCTAAACTCGCTAAATGATCATTATAGACTTGACAATCTAACAAATGATAATTGGCTAATTCCAATTGTTTTGCTAAAGCAATGAAAGCAAATTTACTTGCATTTGGTACTTTTGAAAACATACTTTCACCACAAAAAACGTGACCTAAATCAACACCATACAATCCACCAACTAGTTCGTCATCTTGCCAAACTTCTACACTTTTTGCGATACCTAATTCGTGTAATTTGCAATAGGCTTCTACCATATTATTGGTAATCCAAGTGCCTTGCTGGTCTTTTCTAGAAATTTTTTTACAGTTCAGAATTACGTCTCTAAAAGCAGTATTAAATGTAACTTTAAATTTCCTTTGATTGATGATATTTCGCATGCTTTTTGAAATCTTCAAATCTTCAAAAAACAACACCATTCGCTCTGGTGGACTCCACCACAAAATAGGTTCATCATCTTCAAACCATGGAAATATTCCTGATTTATAAGCCAAAAGTAATCGCTCGGGAGACAAATCACCTCCAACAGCTACAATCCCTTCTGGAGAAGCCATTTCTATTGGAGGAAAATATAATTCTTTAGTTAAAAAATACATCTTTTGAGAAAAAAGAGGAAAGAAGATAGAGAAAAGAAAAAACCATTCTTACTTTATTCTGAATGGTTTCTTTGTTCTTGACTCTTTCTTCTATAATCTATTAAAAAGGTAAATCGTCGTGTTCTTCTTCGTTAAAGTTAGTTGCAGGTTCAAAAGCTGCCGCTGGTGGCATTGGTGGCATTTGAGGTGCTGCCGCTGGAGCTTCTGCTTGAACTTTTTCAATTCTCCAGCCTTGGATAGAGTTAAAATATTTAGTTTCTCCTTGCGGATTTACCCACTCTCTTCCTCTTAAATTGATAGACACTTTTACTTGTTCTCCAACATTATAATTGTTTAACAAATCGGTTTTATCTTGTGCAAACTCAATCAAAATATGTTGAGGATATTGCTCTTCTGTAGTCACTACAAGCTCTCTTTTTTTGAAAGAAGCACTTACTTGTTGTACAGGATTAATTAATTTTACTCTTCCTAAAACTTCCATAATACTAAAATTTATTTTTTTGCTAATAACAATTTCCAAGCATCAATTGCTTTTCCATTATCTACATACTCTTTTGCTTTTTGAAATTTTGTATCTAAATCATCTGCACTTAAAACCGCTTTGACCTCAAAATTTTCTTTTACAAATATAGCAATTTCTTCTTCGGTTGGGATATTTTCTATATTTCCTAATCTTGCTAAATCATTCCCTGTAAAATAACCACTTTCTTTAATGAAATCTGGAATCATATCTACACCAATTCCTAAAGTTGTCAAGGGTTTTTCTACTTCAAACATTCCTACATTAGAACGACTGTACCAATTAGCTCCCATTCGGGCAACTAAATCAATTTTATGTTGATCAATCATTCCGTTTGTATCTAAAATAGCTTCGTTAATGTGAATTTTTACAACTTCACAAATCACTAAATTTCCTGCTCCACCTTGGTCTCCTAATGCAATTACGTCATTAATTTTACACTCAAATTGCACCGGACTTTCAGCAACACGGAATGGTTTTACTTTATCAGATTTTAACATCGTAAATCCAGCTTTTTCAAACTCATTCACGCCATCTGGATATTCAGTACTCGATAATGACATTTGTTCTACGATGTCGTAATTCACCACATTAATCACAACTTCTTTAGTGTTTTGAGCGTTGATTAAAGTGTGTTTTGTTGTATTATCGCGCACACGTCTTGCAGGCGAAAAAATTAAAATCGGTGGATTAGAACTGAATACATTAAAGAAACTAAATGGCGATAAATTTGGATTTCCATTACCATCAATAGTACTAGCAAACGCGATAGGTCTTGGCGCTACGGCACTTTGTAAATACCCTTGTAATTTTGCTGGCGCTATTTCTTTTGGATCGATGCTTAACATGTTGAAACTATTTTTTACAAAGATAACAAGAACAAGTTCAATTTCAAGGACAAAAATCAAATGCAGATACAAATTAAATAGCAATCTCAAAACTTCGAGAAATATAAAAACACGAAATAAAGCAAAACAATTCTGTGTAAAAAACAATCCTGAATTTAAAAGGATTTTAGTATTTTTACTTCAAATACGAATACATGCAGTTTTCAGAAAAGCGAAATCTTACGCGATGGTTTATCATATTAGCCTCTTTTTTCATTGTAATTTTAATACTTTGGAATACCTATAACTTTTTCCAAATTTTTAAAAATGAAGAACGCTCAAAAATGGAATATTGGGCAAGTGCGCAAAAAACTTTAGCTAATGCAAATGAACATACAGATGTTGATCTCCCGCTACAAATCATAACTAACAACACTTCTATTCCAATGGTAGTTACGGACAGCAAAGATTCTATTATTAATTATGAAAACATTGATGAAGCAATTACAAATGATACTGTTGCATTAAAAAAATATTTCAACTCGATAAAAAACGATAATCAACCCATAAAAATGCAACTTTCAGAAAAAAGTTATCAATTGGTTTATTATGGAAATTCTCCTTTGCTAAACAAATTAAAATATTACCCAGTTGCGTTATTGCTAATTATTATTTTGTTTGGAGCTGTGGTTTATAATTTTTATCGCGCTACTAAAATGGCGACTCAAAACAAACTCTGGGCTGGAATGGCAAAGGAAACAGCACATCAAATTGGAACTCCTTTATCTTCTTTAATTGGTTGGTTGGAAATTTTAAAAATGGAAAACATTGAAGAAAGCACTATTATTGAAATTGAAAAAGATATTACTCGATTACAAACCATTACAGATAGATTTTCGAAAATAGGAAGCGAACCTGTATTAGAAAAACGTGATATTGTTGAAGATACGAAAAACACGGTTGATTACTTACAAACTAGAGTTTCTCAGCAGGTAAACTTTAATTTTGAAGCACCTCAACATCCTATTTTAGTTGAGATAAATCCGGCATTACATAGTTGGACTATTGAAAATTTAGTCAAAAATGCGATTGATGCAATGAAAGGAAAAGGTAGTTTGAATATCGGAATATCAGAATTAGAAGATATTGTAAAAATTACTATTACTGATACCGGAAAAGGAATCCCAAAAAATCAATTTACAAAAGTTTTTGAACCTGGATTTACAACCAAAAAACGCGGTTGGGGATTAGGATTATCTTTAACTAAAAGAATTGTTCAAGAATACCACAAAGGAAAAATTAAAGTGGCTCATTCAGAAATTGGAAAAGGAACTACAATGCAGATTAGTTATAAAACAGCATAAAAAATCCCGAATGAATCGGGATTAATTTTATAAGTTTGAAGCGATTTGCTTAGCTAAATCTTGAAATTCTTCAGGTGTTAAACTTGTCTTTCTTTGAAAACGCATATCGTCCATATCTTGAAGCGGAATTAAATGTACGTGAACGTGTGGCACTTCTAATCCAACAACAGCAACTCCAATACGTTTGCATTCAACCGATTTTTCAACAGCCTTTGCTACTTTTCTAGAAAACTTCATTAATCCTAAATAATGCTCTTCTTCCATATCAAAGATCTTATTAATCTCTTGCTTTGGAATACATAAAGTATGTCCTTTTGCGTTAGGATTCACATCTAAAAAAGCCAGATAATTTTCATCTTCGGCGATTTTATAACATGGAATTTCTCCGTTTACTATTTTGGTAAAGATACTAGCCATTTTATATAAAATTAGTCTCTTGTAATTTCTAAAACATCAAATTTTAACACACCGTTTGGAACGATGATTTCCGCTACTTCGCCAACAGATTTTCCTAGCAATCCTTTTCCAATAGGAGAAGTCACCGAAATTTTTCCTGTTTTTAAATCCGCTTCACTTTCAGCCACTAATGTGTATTTCATTTCCATACCATTAGCCTGATTTTTAATTTTAACAGTAGACAACACTAACACTTTAGATAAATCTAATTGCGATTCATCAATTAAACGAGCGTTTGCTACTAACTCTTCCATTTTAGAAATTCTCATTTCTAATAAACCTTGTGCTTCTTTAGCTGCATCATACTCTGCATTTTCAGATAAATCTCCTTTATCTCTAGCTTCAGCAATCGCTTGTGACGCTTTTGGGCGTTCTATACTTTTAAGTTGATCTAATTCGTCTCTTAATTTTTTTAATCCTTCTGCGGTGTAATAAGATACTGTACTCAT
>NZ_JAKLJH010000069.1 GCF_023151265.1 Flavobacterium sp. | reverse complement strand
ATAAAACGGTGACAGATTGTGCTTTTTTGTCTTTTGAAAAAGTAACTATTTGCTTGTGAATTGTTTGACTACCCGATTGAATTGAAAAACTGGATGTAATCGTTTCATTTCCATTGTATTGCAAAAACACTTCAACAGGAAATTTATTCTTCAAAAAAGCGTATTTATTAACGTTGATTTGGTTAATTTTCAAATCCAAAACCGTAGTAGTATCGCCTAAAACAACAGGTAAAACACTTATATTTTCTTGAAAACTAAACACATAATCATTACCAATCGTTTGATTTCCATCAGTAAATAAAACTATCGGATAATTGGTATTTCTATATAATTGTTTCAAATTTTTGGCAACACCATCAATGTGTGATTGATTGCCTTTAAAATCTAATTTTTCTAAAGATTGAAATTCATCGGCAAACGAAAACAATTGGACATCATATTTTTCGGTAATCGGTTTATTTTCTGCAATCTTCAAATATAATTCTGATGCTTCTTTAGTGGCTTTTAATTCGGAAATAGATTTGGAATTATCTACAACTATTGGTAAAGGTGTTTTCCTAATTTCTGTTATTTTTCGACTAATAATCGGATTAATCAACAATAAAAAGATCGAAAACAAACTTATAAAACGTAAAAAAGCCAAAAACCAGTATAATTTTGACTGATTTTTGACTTTATATAAATATTGATAAAACGACAATCCAGCAGCAATAATTACTGATAAGATAAGAAGTAAAATTGTGCTTGTTGTCATTTATGATTTAACTACTAAGTTAACATTCCACCGTCAACATTAATCACTTGACCCGTCACATAGGCACTCATGTCAGAAGCTAAGAAAACGCAAACATTTGCTACATCTTCTGGAGTTCCACCGCGTTTTAAAGGAATAGCTTCTCTCCATCCTTTTACCACATCTTCGTTTAATTTTGCAGTCATCTCAGTTTCAATAAAACCTGGAGCAATTGCGTTGCAACGAATATTTCTTGAGCCTAATTCTAAGGCGATTGATTTTGTAAATCCGTTCATACCTGCTTTTGAAGCAGCATAATTAGCCTGACCAGCATTTCCTTTTACTCCTACTACACTACTCATGTTTACGATAGAACCTTTACGGTTTTTCAACATAATTTTTTGAACCGCTTTTGTCATATTGAAAACCGATTTCAAGTTGATTTCGATTACTTTATCAAAATCTTCTTCCGACATACGCATCAACAAATTATCTTTTGTGATTCCAGCATTGTTGATTAAAACGTCAATTGTACCGAATTCAGCAATAACATCATCTACTAATTTCTGTGCTTCATTAAAATCTGCTGCATTTGATTTATATCCTTTTGCTTTAATTCCTAAAGCGTTTAATTCATTTTCTAAAGCCATTGCCGATTCTACAGATGAACTATATGTAAATGCAACGTTTGCTCCTTGCTCTGCAAAAACTTTTGCTATACCGCTACCAATTCCACGGCTTGCACCTGTAATAATGGCAACTTTTCCTTCTAATAATTTCATGATAAATATTCGTGTTAGTTTGTTTTGTAATAAAGTTCAAATATAGGAATATTTTAAACTATAAAAAAAGTCATACTTTTAATTAAACCTTTTTTATCAAATGTTGTCTTACAAATATAATCCTAAAACTAACGATTATGAAAAACCAAATTATTTTAAGTCTTTTAGCAATTTTTGGATTGACTTCTTGTAGCGATAATTCAGATAGCAATTATGAAGAGATTCCTTCTTATCCATTTGTAGAAGCGGAATTTGGTTCTTCAATTGATTTAGAAAATTTATCAAATTATGCCAACCAATCTGTACCATCTTATATCATTAAAAACAATTCCCAAGGAAATGTCATTACTGATAAAGGCGCAACATTAGGTAGAGTTTTATTTTATGATAAAAATCTTTCTTCAAACAATACAATTTCTTGTGCAAGTTGTCACAAACAAGAATTTGCATTTAGTGATACCAATGTAGCTAGCACAGGTGTTAACGGCACAACAGGAAGACATTCCATGCGTTTGATAAACTCGAGATTTGCAACAGAAACTAAATTCTTTTGGAACGAAAGAGCCATTAATTTAGAAACTCAAACTACAATGCCTATTAAAGATCATGGCGAAATGGGCTTCAGTGGTGAAAATGGCGATTTATCTTTTAATGATTTAATTACAAAATTAAGTGCAATAGGCTACTATAGAGAACTTTTTAAATTTGTTTATGGGACGGAAGAAATTAAAGAAACTAAAATTCAAAGTGCTTTAGCCCAATTTATCAGAAGCATTCAGTCATTTGATTCTAAATATGACACAGGAAGAGCATTAGCAGCTAATGATGGGCAACCTTTCTCTAACTTTACAGCGCAAGAAAATCAAGGAAAGAATTTATTTTTATCGCCACCTGTTTTTAATACTAGTGGAGTAAGAACTTCAGGCGGATTAGGTTGTGCAGGCTGTCATAGAGCACCAGAATTTGATATAGATCCTAATACTTTAAATAACGGAATTATTGGAACAATTGCTGGAACCGGAATTGATACTGGAAACACCCGAGCTCCTTCCTTACGTGATTTAGTTAGAACAGATGGAACTACAAATGGTCCGATGATGCACACCGGAGTTATTACAACATTACAAGCAGCTATTGGTCATTATGGAACTATAAATATTGCTCCTGGAAATAATAATTTAGATCCAAGATTAACACCAGGAGGAATTGGGCAACAATTGAATTTAACGGCAACTGAAGTAAATGCCGTAATCGCATTTTTAAGAACACTTTCAGGAACTGATGTTTATACCAATACTAAATGGTCAAATCCTTTTAATTAAAAAAGCCCTTATTTGGGGCTTTTTTGTTATTCTTCTGTAAATGTTTGAGCTTTTGAATACACTCGCCATTTTTCAATACATTCTTGTAAATCTTGCGGAATTGGCGTATCAAATCGTAAAAATTCTTTTGTGATTGGATGTTCAAATCCTAATGTTTTCGCATGAAGTGCTTGTCTTGGTAGCACTTTAAAACAATTATCTACAAACTGTTTATATTTCGTAAAAGTCGTTCCTTTTAAAATAGAATCACCTCCATAGCGTTCATCATTAAAAAGTGTGTGACCAATATGTTTCATATGCACACGAATTTGATGTGTTCTTCCTGTTTCTAATTGACAAGAAACTAAAGTTACATATCCAAATCGTTCTAAAACTTTGTAATGTGTTACTGCGTGTTTTCCTTTTTCATCACTTTCGTGAACCGCCATTCGCATTCTATTTGTATCATGACGACCGATATTTCCTTCCACAGTTCCTTCGTCTTCTTCGATATTTCCCCAAACTAAAGCAATGTATTCTCTTTCCGAAGTTTTTTCAGCAAATTGTTTGGTCAAATATGCCATTGCATGTTCGGTTTTGGCTACTACTAATAAACCTGTGGTATCTTTATCGATTCTGTGAACTAAACCTGGTCTTTCCGAACTATTCATTGGTAAATTCTTAAAATGATAGGCTAATGCATTTACCAAAGTTCCCGAATAATTTCCATGACCTGGATGTACTACCATTCCTGCTGGTTTATTGATAACCAACAGCTGATCATCTTCATACACAATATCCAACGGAATATTTTCAGGTGTTAGCAATTGCTCATATGTTGGATGCGCTAAAACTAAACGCACAACATCACCTGCTTTTACTTTGTAATTCGACTTTACCGCAACATCGTTCACTAAAATAGAACCATTTTCTGCTGCTTGTTGTATTTTATTTCGGGTGGTATTTTCAATCATGTTCATCAAAAATTTATCCACACGCAAAGCCGATTGTCCTTTACTTGCTTCAAAACGATGATGTTCGTATAACTCGTCTTCGAGTTCGGTTCCTACATTATAATCCGCCATCTTCTTCTTTAAATTCTACTGGTTCTGTTACTCCTTCTTCTACCGGAGGCAATGTATCTGCTGGCTCTTCCGAACTAAATGTTTCTTCATTGAAAACTTCTTTTCCATCACCTAATACAAAATCTAAAGTAGAACTTTTCTTCACTTTATCTCCAGCTCTTAATCTTCTACCATTTTGATAGATTTGTAATACAATATCTTTAGCAATATGCGGTTTATAAGTGATTTTCCCTTCTTTCAATGTTAATGATTTTATCGTAGCCAAAATTTGTCGGAATGTTTTGTCTTTAAATTCAGGAATCGTGATATCAGTAAATTCACCAGCATTCAATTTCACATAAACTTTACGACCGTCTTTTACCAAACTTCCTGCTTTTGGATCTTGCTCTAAAATCGTAAAAGGAGGAAAATCAGCATTAAATTCAACTGTATCTAACAAGAAAACTTCTAAATCTAATTCGTTTAGTTTCTCTTCAGCAACTTCTAGTTTCATTTTAGATAAATCAGGCACTTTGATTTCCTGACCATGATTGGTTCTAAAATCTAAAAATTGGATTACCAAAAAAGTAAAACCCACAACTATTGCAGCGGCTAAAAAAGCTTGAGTAAAAAATGTTCTACTAGTTAAATATTTAAATAAACTCATACAAAATGATATTTTGACAAAGATATAAAATTCAAAAAGAAATTACGAAGCAATTCATTTTGATTTCTTCACCCTTTTAAAACGAATGAATTGCAAAAATATTTCTTTGGTAATCGAATAAAAGAACGTAAAATCTCAATAAATAATGTAATTTTGTGTATCACTTTTAGAATTTCAAAATGAAAAACGTTGCCATTATCATGGGAGGTTACTCTAGCGAGTACAAAATTTCGTTAACTAGCGGAAATGTTGTGTTTAACAATATTAATCGTTCAAAATTTAATCCGTATCGCATTCATATTTTTAAAGAAAAATGGGTGTATGTAGACGAAAATGATGCCGAATTCCCAATTGATAAAAACGATTTTTCAGTAATTGTAAATGGTACAAAAATCAATTTTGATGTGGTTTTTAATGCTATTCACGGAACGCCAGGCGAAGATGGTTTGATGCAAGCGTATTTCGAATTATTGAACATCCCACAAACTTCTTGCGATTATTATCAAGCAGCTTTAACGTTCAACAAACGCGATATGTTATCGGTTTTAAAGCCTTACGGAATCAAAACGGCTGAATCGTATTATTTGAATTTAGGTGATGAAATTAACGTAGATGCTATTTTAGCAAAAGTAGGTTTACCATGCTTCGTAAAACCAAATAAATCGGGTTCGAGTTTCGGAATTTCGAAAGTAAAAACCAAAGAAGAATTTCTTCCTGCTATTGAAAACGCTTACAAAGAAGACGACGAAATCATTATAGAAAGTTTCTTGGACGGAACAGAAGTTTCAGTTGGAGTAATCAATTATAAAGGAAAGGTTACCGTTTTACCAATTACCGAAATCGTATCAGAGAACGACTTTTTTGATTATGAAGCGAAGTATTTAGGCAAATCGAAAGAAATTACGCCAGCAAGAATTTCGGATGAATTAAAAGTAAAAATCGAAACAGTTGCCAAAAGAGCTTACGAAGTATTGAAAATGAAAGGTTTTTCAAGAAGTGAATTCATTATTGTGAATAACGAACCTCACATGTTAGAAATGAATACGATTCCAGGTCTAACCACAGAAAGTATTTTACCACAACAAGCTCGCGAAGCTGGAATTTCTTTACCTGAATTATTTGAAAACGCTATTGAATTGGCTTTAAATAAGTAAACTATGAAAAAAGCAATATTTCCAGGTTCGTTTGACCCAATAACCAACGGACATTTCGATATTATCAAAAGAGGCGTTTCTTTATTTGATGAAGTGATTGTAGCGATTGGTGTCAATGCCGAAAAAAAATACATGTTTTCCTTAGAAGATCGAAAACGTTTCATCGAAGAAGCTTTCAAAGACGAACCAAAAGTAAAAGTCATCACCTACTCTGGTTTAACAATCGATTTATGTAAAAAAGAAAAAGCGGATTTCATTTTACGCGGATTAAGAAATCCGGCCGACTTTGAATTCGAAAAAGCTATTGCTCATACCAATCGTGTCATGTCGAAAATAGAAACGGTTTTCTTGTTGACAGCTGCTCGAACTTCTTTTATTTCTTCAAGTATCGTTCGTGATGTGTTGAGAAATGGTGGCGATATTTCTCAATTGGTTCCGGAATCGGTTTTGGATAAAAAATAGACTTAACACGAATTTCACTAATTTTCACTAATCATTTGTGCTAATTCGTGAAATTTGTGTTTTAATTCTCAAACACAATCAATTTCTCTTTGATTATTAAATTCGAAAAGTGAAATTCATATTTTATCCATTCCAAAGTTTTGGGTTGATAAATGAAAACGTGGGTGAAATCATCTTTGTAATACCAATTTTCAAAAGGTTTTTGGTTGTTGAAAACTTCTGTTTTGCAGTATAATTTTCCTTTCGGAAGTAATAAGCTTTTTAGTAATTCAAATTCTTTGTAAGGTTGATGAAAGTGTTCCATTACTTCGCAACACGAAACGTAATCGTATTTTTGATTTAAAAGCGATGCATCATTCGCAAAAAACAAATCGTAATTCTGCACATGGAAACCTTTATCGGTCAACATTTTAGCAATAACTGGACCCGTTCCTGAACCAAAATCCAAACCTTTAGCTTCTGGAGAAAAATCTTGTAAAACAGCATTTACGATTGGTGAAACAAAGTTTTGATAGCGCTCATCAAAAACATCATTATTGTGCTTTTCGTAGTGTTCTTTCTCTTCTTCAGCAGTTAAAAAAGTATATTTTGGCCTGAAAATACCATCGCAAGTATTACATTTATAAAACAAATGTTTAGGCTTTTCGCAAAAAAGCGTTGCTATGGAATTACATAAAGGGCAATTTTGTAGAATCATTTACTCCTCCTCTTTCTTAATCACCTTTCTCGCTACTTCAATTTTATACTTCTTCCCTTTCATTTTTTCGTCTTTGATGTTTTGCAATAAAGATTTCACTTTTGGATATTTCACCGCTACAAACGAAATAAAATCTTTAACTTCAATTAAGCCAATATCATCTTTTTCCAGTTTCTCTTTTTGAGAAAAGAAACCTACGATATCAATTTTATTTAACTTGTTTTTCTTTCCTCCGCTGATATAAAGTGTTTGATATAAAGGTGCTTTAGGCAACGATTTTGCATTAGAAACATCTAATCTGCGTTTGCCATAATCGAAATAATCTGCTTTCTTTTCTGTTTCGTTTACCAAAACATAAGCGGTTCCTGTGGCTAACATACGAGCCGTTCTTCCGTTTCTGTGGGTGAATTCATCTTCTTTAGCTGGTAAATGGTAATGAATTACGTGATTCATTTCGGGAATATCCAAACCTCTCGCACCTAAATCGGTAGTAATCAAATACGAAACACTGCCGTTTCTGAACTGAATCAAAGCACGTTCACGTTCGTCTTGGTCTAATCCACCATGATAAAACGTGGAAATAATGCCTTTTTGAGTCAACATATCATGAATGCGTTCCACAGCTTCTCTATGGTTGCAAAAAATAATCGCAGCTTCTGAATTCAAAGAGCAAATCAATTGAAATAAGGAATCAATCTTATCTTTCGATTTCGAAAAAACAATTCGGACATCTAAATTGTCATTTTGCTTCGTATTCGGAATAAAATCTAAAACTTTCGGATTAACCACCTTAGTATATTTCGGAATTTCCACACCTGAAGTCGCAGAAACTAAAACACGCTTGTTTGCTTTAGTGATTTTTCCAATGATATAAGACATTTCTTCATGGAAACCCAATTGTAACGACTTGTCAAACTCATCTAAAACATAGGTTTTTACATTTTCGGTAGCAAAACTTCCTCTTTCTATATGATCAGCAATTCTTCCTGGCGTTCCAATTAACAACGCTGGAGGATTGCTTAAGTTTTTAAATTCTGTTTCTATCGAGTGACCACCATAACAAGTATTGACTTTGTAATGCGTGCCCATTTTTTTCCAAACTTGCTCAATTTGCAAACCTAATTCGCGCGAAGGCACTAAAATTAAGCATTGCACACCTTTCACCTCTTCTTCTAATAATTGTAAAATAGGCAACAAAAAGGCTAACGTTTTCCCCGAACCAGTTGGAGAAAGCAATAAAATATTATCTTCATTCAAAATAGCCTTTTGGGCTGCTTCTTGCATTTTGTTTAAACTTTGAATACCAAGATTCAATAGTACATTGTTGGAATATGGATTTTGACTCATGCGGCAAAGATAAAGCCAATTATTTAAATAAGTGATTAATTGCCACGGATTACACAGATTAGCACGGATTATTTCTATAAAACAATCTAAAATCCTTTTAATCCTTTAATCTGTGGCTAAAAATAATTCTACCTCAAAAAGATTCTTTATTTTTGAAAATCAAATACAATTCAACTATGCGCTTTTTACAAATAAGTTTACTTTTCTTATCGATTTCTGCGTTTTCTCAAAACAATTTTACCACACCTTTTGAACGTGGCAACGGCAATCAATCTACAACTTATGAAGAATGTATTTCGTTTTATGAAAAATTAGACGAAAGTTTTGCCAACATCCAAATGATTCAAAAAGGCACCACCGATAGCGGAAAACCTTTGCATTTAGTACTTTTTTCAAGCGAAGGCAAATTTGATTTTGACGAATATTTTACCAAAAATAAGGCTGTAATTTTAATCAACAACGGCATCCACGCAGGTGAACCTGACGGAATTGATGCTACCATGATGTTAATGCGTGATTTAGCCATTGGAAAAATCAAAACGGCAAAAAACACTTTAATTGCTGCTATTCCTGTGTATAGTGTTGGTGGTATGTTGAACCGAAATTCGCATTCCAGAGCCAATCAAAACGGTCCTGAAGAATATGGTTTTAGAGGGAATGGACGCAATTACGATTTGAATCGTGATTTTATTAAATCGGACACGAAAAATTCGAGAAGTTTTCAAAAGTTGTTTACCGAATTAAATCCTGATATTTTCTTAGACAATCACGTTTCTAATGGCGCGGATTATCAATATACGTTTACTTGTATTGCTACCCAACACGAACGTTTGGGCAACAAATTAGGCAATTATTTCATGAATGAATTGTATCCTTCTATAGTGAAAGATATGAACAAAAAGAAAATCGATGTTGTTCCGTATGTGAATGTACATAGCACCACACCTGATAAAGGTTTCGAACAATTTACCGATACTCCACGATATGCTACAGGTTATTCAACTTTGTTCCACACTTTAGGATTTGTTCCTGAAACGCATATGTTAAAAGTGTACAAAGAGCGCGTGAAAGTGACTTATGAATTTATGGTAAGTACAATCAATTTCGCTGATACAAATTGGCAAAAAATCAAACAAATGCGAAAAGATGCTTTGAACGAATATCAAGCTGGAATGCCATATCCATTAGATTGGGCAATTGATTCTACAAAAGTGTCCTATATTGATTTTAAAGGCTATCAAGGCGGTTACAAACCAAGTAATATTTCAGGAAAAGACCGTTTGTTTTACGATAAAAGCAAACCATTCACCAAGAAAATTCCATTTTATGGGAATTATAAGCCTACTAAATTTGTAAGCATTCCGAAAGCATATGTTATTCCGCAATCGCAATGGCAAGTTTTGGATATTTTAAAATTGAACAATATCAATGCACATCGTCTTCAAAAAGACACGATTATTGAAGTAGAATCGTATAAAATTGAAAGCTATCAAACTTCAAAATCACCTTACGAAGGGCATTACGCACATTACAATACGAAAGTTTCGAAGTCGACTCAAAAAGTAAAATTTTTCATGGGTGATTATATGTTTTACACCAATCAACCTGGCGTGAAATATTTAGTAGAAACCTTAGAACCAGAAGCGGTGGATAGCTATTTCAATTGGAATTTCTTTGATCCTATTTTACAACAAAAAGAATATTTTTCGAGTTATGTTTTTGAAGATTTAGCCAAAGAATTCTTAAATAAAAATCCAAAAATCAAAGCCGAATTAGAACAAAAGAAACAAAACGACAAAGCTTTCGCCGAAAACGGTGCAGCGCAATTAGATTGGGTGTACAGACAATCGCCTTATTATGAAAAAGCGCATTTACAGTATCCGATTTATCGAGTTAATTAGTTATTAAACACGAATTACACAGATTTACACGAATTAATTGGTGATAATTCGTGAAATTCGTGTTGATATCAAAACTAAACCACCTTCTCTGCCTCAAACAACAACTTAATATTCTCGTACGAGTTCTCTAATAAAAACTTAATATCCTTTGGATTTACCCATTCTACACGTTCGATTCCTTCATCGGCTTGACCTTGTGGCGTGCCTTCGTATTTGGTGCGCATTTCAAACCATTGGGTAATTTTTAGTTTGTAGCGACCATTGCGTTTGAAAATATGGTAGGTTCTTTGTAGTTTTTCGGTGATGGCTAAACCAGTTACGCCCGTTTCTTCTTCTACTTCACGCATGGCGGTTTCTTCAATGGTTTCATTTTTTTCGGTGCCGCCTTTTGGTAAATCCCATTTGCCGTTTCTGAAAATAAAAAGCACATCGCCGTCTTTGTTATAAACCAATCCACCACCTGCTTTTTCCACAGGTAATTTCGCACGAAGCGTTTTCATTATCAATTTTTCATCGGGATGATACAGAAAAGCTTTCTGAATTTTATTCTGAAAAATTTTAACGATTAACTTTTTGATATCAACACTTTCCAATAAAAAAAGTTTGAAATCGGTTTCTTTTTGAACCTGATTTGTCAAAAAAAGTGGCTTATCGTTCACAAAAACTTTATACATTTGCAATATGATTTTTAATAACAACACAGCACAACAAACAGCCGAATTGCTTTTACAAATAAACGCAATTAAATTAAATTCTAAAAATCCTTTTACGTGGGCTTCAGGCTGGAAGTCTCCGATTTATTGCGATAACCGCATAATCCTTTCATTTCCAGCGGTTCGCAACTACATTCGCGATGAATTTGCCAAACATATTGAAGAAAAATTTGGCAAACCTGATGTTATTGCAGGCGTTGCAACAGGCGCAATTGGAATTGGTATACTTGTTGCAGAAGCAATGGGACTGCCTTTTGTATACGTTAGACCAGAACCAAAAAAACACGGAAGACAAAACCAAGTAGAAGGTTTTTTACAAAAAGGACAAAACGTAGTGGTAGTTGAAGATTTGATTTCAACTGGCGGAAGCAGTTTGTTAGCTGTTGAAGCTTTACGCAACGAAGGCGCTAACATCAAAGGAATGGCAGCGATTTTTACATATGGTTTTCCCGTTTCAAAAGAACGTTTTGAAGCAGCAAATTTGGATGTTTTCACGTTAAGTAATTACGAAAACTTGTTACAAAAAGCAGTTGACAAACAATATGTTTCTGAAAACGAATTGGAAACATTAAGCGCTTGGAACGCCAATCCAGCGGAGTGGAATGTGGAAGTTTAGTTACGACCTTTTAAACCCTTAACCCTTTAAACTTATAAACAAAACATATGAACTTAGAAAGTCCAAAAGTAAACGTAGCAAAATCGGCTGAATATTTATTCAACGCTTTGAACGACGTAAAGAATTTCGAAAAATTAATGCCTGAAAATATCGCAAAATTTGAAGTAATCGACGAAAATTGCTTTGAATTCGGATTAAAAGGTATGCCAGAAATTAAATTGGTAAAAAAAGGAGGAACTCCAAATTCGCAAATCGTTTTAGGAGCAGCTTCAAGTAAATTACCTTTTACTTTGACTGGAAACTTAAACGCAATTGATGCTGATAACACAGAAGTGCAATTAGCTTTTGAAGGTGATTTCAATCCAATGATGGCGATGATGATCAAAGGACCAATCACAAAATTTATTGAGACATTGGCTCAGAATATGGGGAAATTGTAGTTTCCTGAATAATTTATTGAACACGAATTACTCGAATTAGCACGAATGTTAATTAGGTGATTCGTGTTTTTTATTTTATAATTTCATAATCAAAATTATATTTCTTTTTTGAAGGATTCTTAATTAAAACTCTAATCTTAAATTTTGAGTTTGACATACATGGTTCTTCAGAATTATTCTTGAAAAACAGAGATAACTTATCTTCTTTAATCTTAAAATCACCAATAAAACTATCACAAGCGTTTGTATTGATTAATCCAGAAATATAGATTACATCTTCAATATAATTAACTTGAAGATTCGCTAATTTATACAACTCTGATTCATCTTCATCATTGAGATCAATATCTTCAATCAATTCTAAATCAAAATACAACAAGTTCTCATTGACAATTTGTTTCTCTTCAACCTTTTTTATTTCTACTTCTTGAACAGAATTATTACATGAAAAGAGTATGAATACAAAAATAAAAAGTACATTTTTCATTATAGAAAATATTTAGTTAAGCAGTTTTCAAAGCCTCAACCAACAAATCAACATCCTCTTTTGTATTGAAATGGCTGAATGAGATTCGCAAACTTGGTTTTTTGGTTTCTTCTGGAGATAAAAATTCGGCTAAAACGTGCGATGGCTTGATACTTCCGCTTTGACAAGCACTTCCGCGAGAAACTGCTATTCCTTTCATATCCAACGTAAATAACAACATAGAAGTCTTTTCTTCCGATAAAGGCAATTGGACGTTTAAAAGGTTATAAAACGTATTTTCTCCGTTGATTTTTATATCAGGAAATACTTTTTTCAATTCTGAAATACAATACTCTTTTAAATTGGAAATGTAATTCGTGTCTTCTTCTAAATTCGCGTAAGCCAATTCTAATGCTTTTACCATTCCTACGACTTGATGTACGGCTTCGGTTCCAGCACGCATGCCTTTTTCTTGCTCGCCTCCGAAAATCATCGGTTGTAGCATGGAATTCTTTTTGATGTAGGCAAACCCTACTCCTTTTGGACCATGAAATTTATGAGCAGAAGCTACTAAAAAATCAATTCCTAAATCTTGCACATCTAAACCCGTTTTTCCAATAGATTGTACCGTATCGCAATGAAAAAGTGCTTTTGCATACTTGCATAGCTCCG
>NZ_JAKLJH010000068.1 GCF_023151265.1 Flavobacterium sp. | reverse complement strand
TTAACTTTTTAACAACTAATTAATAATCAACTACTTATAATTTATTTTTAAATTACTAAAAGCAATTTCTATACTATAAATAAACGCTATAGATGTAACAATATAAATGTTCGTTTAACTACATTTTAATGTGAAAAGAAACTTAAAAAAAACACATAAAATTCCTTTAATAATCTTTTTTAGCTTTTTATCGAAAATTGCTGAACTATTTTCTTACGAAAAGTAAAAGTAAAAATTATTGATTTTCAAATAATTACACATTTTTCTTAAAAAACAGAGTCGAAAAATTAGGCTATATCTTACAAACATTTTAAATATAGTGTATTTCATCGATTTTTTTGTTAATTTCATCGATGATATTTTTTTAAATGTTTAGTTTTGAAGCGGTTAACAAAATGAAAACGACTATGAGAAAATTAATTTTTACTACTCTACTACTTACAATTACATTAGGAACTGCTCAAAACAAAAATGATTTATGGAAAAAAAGTAATTTAAGTGAAATTTCAAAAAGAATTACTAAAACCGACTTACCTCAAAAAAACATTTTTGAATTAGATTTAAGAACAATGAAGAAAATGTTAGGTACATCTCCAAAAAGAAAAAACATAAACACTACTTCTAATTTGATTATAACACTGCCAAATGGAGAAGGCAAATTAGAAAACTTCAAAGTTTATGAAAACTCCATTATGGCTCCAGAATTAGCCGCAAAATATCCTGAAATAAAATCCTATATGGCTGTTGGAATTGATAATCCAAATGCTCGTGCTTACTTCAGTTTTTCACCACTTGGATTCAAATCTATGACGTTATATCCTGATCAATCAGCTGTATTTATTGAGCCAGTGTCGGACGATTTAATTTCATATTCGGTTTATAAAAAATCAGACAAGAAAAAAGCATTTCAAAAATTTGAGTGTAATGTTATAGATGAAGCTGTTAATATGGTGCAATCAAACAACAACACTACTTATTTAAGAGGTGCAGATGATGGAAAATTAAGAACTTTTAAATTAGCTTTATCTTGTACAGCTGAATATGCGGCTTACTTTGGAGGAACAAAAGCTGCTACTTTAGCTGCCATGAACAATAGCATGACTCGAATTAATGGTGTTTTTGAAAAAGATTTTGGAGTTAGACTAATTCTTATTGCAAATAACGACACACTTATTTACACCAACCCTACAACAGATCCTTATTCAGATTATGCATATAAATCAAATTGGAAAACAGAAAATCAAACTATTTTAACTTCAATTATTGGAGAAGCCAATTACGATATTGGTCATTTATTAGGTGCAGGAACTGTTAATAGCGGAGATGCTGGAGCTAGAGGGTCAATTGGTATAGATAATTCTAAAGGTAGAGCTTACACCTGTGCAAATTCTACTAATAATCAAGGTGATGCTTTTGATATTAATTATTTAGCTCATGAGATGGGACATCAATTAGGAGCCAACCATACTTTTACATATACAAATGAAGGAACTATCGCGCAACTAGAACCTGGAAGCGGATCAACAATCATGGGATATGCTGGAGTAACTATTAAAGATATTCAACAATATGTTGATGCTTATTTTCATTCTATTAGCATTCAACAAGTTACCGATATAATCAAAACTAAAACTTGTGCAACAATTATATTAACTGGAAACGCTGTACCAGTAGCAAATGCAGGAATAGATTATACCATTCCAAAAGGAACTCCTTTTATGTTAAAAGGCACTGCTACAGATGCTAATAGTACTGACGCACTTACTTACTCTTGGGAACAACTAGATTTAGGAAATGCAACTACAACAGTGCCATCAAGCGCTGCTACAACAGGCCCGATATTTAGATCATACAATCCTTCAACTTCATCAACACGTTATTTTCCAAATATGAACACGATTTTAGCTGGATTGAGTTCTACTCAAGGTTCAAGAATTATTTCGGAAACATTACCCGGTGTAGCAAGAACCCTAAACTTTAGATTGACAGTTAGAGATAACAAAATTGGAGGAGGAGCAAACAATACAGACGACATGATTGTAACTGTTGATGGTGTTGCTGGTCCTTTTACAGTAGACTCTCAAAATACTGCAATTTCTTATCCTGCAGGAAGTACTCAAACCATCAATTGGACAGTTGCTGGCACGAATACAAATGGTGTAAACTGTGCAAATGTTGATATTTTATTATCGACTGATGGAGGGCAAACATTTTCAACTACGTTACTTGCAGGAACTCCAAATGATGGTTCTCAAAATGTAGTAATTCCAAATATTCCTGGCACAACTAACCGAATCATGGTTAAAGGTAGCAATCACATATTCTTTGATGTTAATAATACCAATTTCACTATTTCTAGTTCAGTTGTAGCCGACACAACCGCTCCAACGGCTTCAATACTTACAGCTTCAGGAACTACAACTTTAAGCACGAATTTATCTTGGACAGCTTCTACTGATAATGTTAGCGTTACAGGTTATGATGTATATCAAAATGGTGTTTTTAAAACTAGCACAACTACAACAACTTTAGCTGTTAATGGTTTAAATGCATCTACAACTTACAACTTCTATGTAAAAGCGAAAGATGCTGCTGGAAACATTTCTCTTGCAAGTAATACTGTAAATGTAACAACTTTAGCTAATACTTTAGTAGCTACTCCAACATATTGTAATTCAAACGGAAACACTTCTGGAGAATACATAAACCGAGTGTTTATGGGAACAATAGATAATATATCGGGTAATAATAATGGTTATGGTAATTATAGTGCAATGTCTACTTCTGTATCCTTAGGTTCAACCGAAAAAATTATGATTACACCAAAATGGATGGGTACAGTAAGAGTAGAATTTTATAATGTGTGGATAGATTTTAACCAAAATGGAATATTTGAATCTTCAGAACTTGTCTTTTCAAAATCAAGATCAAAAAACTCTTCTGTTAGTGGCCCTGTATACATCCCTACAAATGCATTAACTGGAACTACAAGAATGAGAGTTTCTATGAAATACAACGCATTACCTTCGGCATGTGAAGTTTTTACAAACGGAGAAGTTGAAGATTATTCTATCAATATTATTTCGATTGCAACAAGAAATTCACAAGAAATTACTACTATTGAAAATAAGGAAGAAGAAATAAACGAAACATCAAAACTTGATTTTAAATTGTATCCAAATCCAGTAAAAGGAGACATTGTTAATTTCACAGAAATGAAAGAATCAACTTCTTACCGAATCTTTAATCAAATGGGGCAACAAGTAGCTAGTGGTTATATCGAAAATAATTCGTTAAATGTTGGAACACTTATGCCTGCAATTTATATTATTGAAATTACAGATGGAAAATCTATTGGAACAAAACGCTTCATAAAAGAGTAAAAAACTCAATACAATCTTAAATAAAAATAAGCTGTCCATAATGGGACAGCTTATTTTTTAAATTTATTTTCATAAAAAAATCCCACATTTCTGTGGGATTTTTTTTGGTGGGCGATGAGGGTTCAAAACCTTATTTCCAATCCCTTGATATATAATAAAATATAAACTTTAAAAACTGCTTGGTCTCGATAATGCTCCTTTTTTGGAATACAATTATCACTAAATCTTAATAGAGTAAAGTTAATAAATAACGAGGTATTGACCAAATTCATTCGTATTAAAAAATGAACTAGTTAAGAATTTCATCGACAGTTTTTTAAGAATAAATATTCTATTTGGTTATTTCAAAATCTTATCCAAAAATGAGCGGTTCTACTTGTTCAATTTTCAAACCTGTGTATTGACAGAACTCTTCAATTGTTACTAATTCATTATCAAGTTTGTTGTTGCTTTTCTTGATTGCTTTTAATATCCTGGTGCTTTGTCTGTAACTCTTGCCTGTGATTCGTTCAATGTCTTTTGGATAGATACATATTCTTTTCGTTATCGCTTTCATACTTTATCTATGCCTTTGATTAGGCTTTGACTACCTTCTGACTTGCAGAAAATCTTCTGCAATTTACTTATAATTTTTTAAACTGATATAGTGTGTTTTTATGCTCATTATGGACACTTGTGTCGATTTTGGACATATTGTACACTACCAATTTTTTCTTTGGTAAAATGTGATGTAATCTTTGTTATGATCATTTGAAACTGTTGCAACAAAATTTAGAATGATGGAGTCGTGAGAGGTTTGTAAAAGCAAACCATATGTTGAATTAAATTTTGAAGTTATGGCTAGACAGAAAGGCATAATTAAATTGAAAGGTACTATCGGGGATATTACCTTTTACAAAACTCAAGATGGGCATTTAGCGAGAGAAAAAGGCGGAATTGACGCGAGTAGAATTGCCAGTGACCCAGCGTTTCAAAGAACGCGAGAAAATGGAGCTGAGTTTGGACGTGCTGGAAAAGCCGGAAAGATTTTGAGAACTTCTTTGAGAGCTTTGCTTTTGAATTCTGCAGATAGCAGAATGGTAAGTAGACTAACCCAAAGAATGGTAAAAGTTATCCAAGCTGATTTGGTAAGCGAAAGAGGTTTGAGAAATGTGATTGATGGTGAGGCAGAATTACTTGCTGGTTTTGAGTTTAACATTCGTGGGAAACTTGGAACTAGTTTGTATGCTCCATTTGTTGGTGCAATTGACCGTGTTACGGGAGAAATATCTGTTACATTAGCACCTTTTGTGCCTGCAAACATGATTGCTGCACCATCTGGAACCACACATTTTAAAGTCATTTCTGCTGGAGCTGAAGTTGATTTTGAAGCAGAAACGTTTGTGGTAGAGAATTCTGAAACTGCTATTTTGCCTTGGAATGCAGTTCCGACAGTAGCTATTAATCAGGTAAATACTGTAACGCCTAACAGTACTAAGCCCTTGTTTTTGGCTCTTGGTTTAGAGTTCTATCAGGAAATTAATGGACAAATGTATCCATTAAAAAATGGTGCGTTTAATCCACTTTCCTTGGTACAAGTTAGTGGCTTGTAGAAGATGGTTTTAGTACTGTCAAGAACTTATTTCCCTGATGGAACAAATGGTAAACTCGAATGCGAAAGTAAGTTGATTTGCAATACAATTGAATTACCGTGGAAGATGAACGAAACGAAGGTTTCCTGCATTCCGGAGGGGAAATATTTTATTAGAAAGCGATACAGTGCCAAATACAAATGGCATTTGGAAGTATTGGATGTACCGAACAGAAAATTTATTCTTTTTCATCCTGCCAATAATGCTCAAAAGGAATTACAAGGCTGTATTGCTCCTGTTACTAAACTTTCTGGTCCAGGGCTTGGTTGGATGTCTCGAATAGCTTTTGAAAAGCTTAAAAGAATTGTTTATCAAGCTTTGGATAGCAAAGAAAGTGTCGAATTAATTGTTCAATAGGTTTCCGCCTTAGCGGAAATGACAAAAAGTAAAAAGATGAATAAAATTGTAGAGAGAGCGAGTGCTCCCACACCAAAGTTTTTTAAAGTGCTTCGAACTATTGGATTGGTATTGGCTACTGTTGGTACTGCTGTTTTAACTGCACCAGTTTCTTTGCCAGTAATTGTGACAACCGTTGGTGGTTATGTAGCTGTTGCTGGTGGTGTTATTTCAGCAGTTAGTCAGTTGACTGTTGAGAAGAATGAACAGCCACAGTAATTCAACTTTAGTTGGAACTGCCGGAGGTACTTTTTTGAGTATAGTACCGAATTTGAACTCAGAAGATTTGATTAAGACAGTGATTTTAGCAACTGTTGGAGCTGTGGTGAGTTTTTCAATTTCGGTGTTGCTCAAATACCTCTGTAAGAAGCACAAAAAATAAGTTTAACTCTAGTTGTGGTGACCTTTGGGTTAAACAAAATGAAAGCCCAAACCGAAAGGAATGGGCTTTTATACTTAATAATAACTGTTATGATGCAAAACAAAATAGATTATATCAAAAGAGGTGCTTTTGACGAATTATACACACCAAAAGAAGCTATAGAGTGTATTCTTCCTTATATTCCTCATACTGTTAAAATTATATGGGAATGCACCGCCATTGAGAATAGTGAAATTGTTAATGTTTTAGAAGGAAATGGTTTTGAAGTAATTAAATCACATATAAAAGATGGTTTGGACTTTTTTGAATACGAACCTCAGCATTATGATTTGATTATAACCAATCCTCCTTATTCTTTGAAAGATCAATTCTTGAAAAGAGCATTTGAATTGGACAAACCTTTTATGATGTTGCTACCTATAACAACTCTGGAAGGCAAAAAGCGAAGCGAAATGTTCCAGCAGCACAAAGTCCAGATTTTGATACCAAGTAAACGATTTAATTTCATCAAAGAAAAAAAAGGTAGTTGGTTTCAAACATCTTGGTTTACTTGGAAATTAAATTTAAAAAGCGATTTAATTTTTATGAATGTATAAAAAATAAAGTGCCTAGCTAAAAACTAGGCATTTTCAATATTAAACTTCTCCAAATTGATTGAGTATCACCTCAACCACTACAACTTCTGAATTATACCAATACAAATCGTTGTATTTTGCATAATCTAATGCTTTTGCTCTGCTATCAAAAGCTCCAAAGAAAACTCTTGAAGCTTTTGACTTCCAACTATCGGTTTGAAATAATAGAAATACACTCATAGAATTGATTTTAAGGATTATATATAAATTATCTGTTACAATAGCGATGCACAATAACTCTACGCATATCGTTGATTAAATTGATGTTTTCGTGAAATTGTTTTTCTTTTGATTCCAAAAGTTTTAAAGCTTCAACATGCTTCAAATGTGCTTCGTGTTCTTCCATCAAGAGCTTTGACTTTGGAAAAAACTCTCTTTTGAAATCAGGAAGACGTAAAAATGAAATTACAGAGCCTACTAAATGCTGGTGCCAGAATTTAGATTTCCACAAGCTGTATGCAATCCAAAAAATATTTTCGCAATCAGTTTCACTATCAAATATGATTACGAAACTGTTTGTGAATGGCTCATTTTGGGGCTTACCGCTGTTCATTCCTTTGTTTAAAACAAAAAAGTGCGGTTTGCTGTAAATGATGTTCTTCTTGTGGGTTTTAACGATAAAATTCATCATGGCTTCGGATTTAAAAATTAGGTTTTCTTCTAATTTTCTGTTGAGTTTCTGATGAATGCAGGTGTGCCTCGCTACGCTCCGCCCATAAAAATTTTTCAAAAGAAAAAAAAGAAAAAAAGAAAGCCATTCGTCCAAGTGGAAGGTTTCAAAAAAGCAAGTTTTTCAGAAAAAATACTACCCGATACGTGATTGAAATCGGAAGCGTCTAATCGGAAGTTAAAATGTGTTTTGAAACTGTTTGGGTGGAGATTTTTTCTGAAACCCGAAGGGCTTGAACTTGCTTTTTTGAATACCTGGAACTTATCTTTGCTTCCTTTTTTTATTTATTTTTTTTTGAAATTTTCAATTCTTTTTTATTTATTTTTTAATCGGAAATTGAGAATAGCCATTTTATTGAAATCGGAATTTTATTTTTACTTGGCTATTTCCAATCAGATGTCCTTGTTTAATCGGATTTTATCTGAAGTATTGAAAGTTGATTTGAAAGATAGACGTCTTTGGAAAGGGTATCAAATTCTTTGGATGGATGAATAAACCAAATAGAAAATAAAAAAGCTATTCATCCGGCCAAAAAATTTGATACTCTTTCTTACGGCTTTGATTTTTGAGGATGCCTGTAAGTAAGTTTGTAGTTGGAGTGTTCAGTTAGCAGAAAAATGTCTTATGAAAAGGTGAAGCATCTTCAAAAAACAATGCATTAAACTACCTAGTGCGATGTGGCAGTAGCGCAAGTAAGGGTATCATTTTTTATTTGCTTATTGGAATGTTTTTGATTGCTTTAGTGGAAAAGCTGATGCCTGAAATTCAGTTGGCAGTCGCAGTTGTTCAGTTGGCAGTAGATTATTTTTTAAAACGGTATGGCATCAGCTTTTCCGCTGGAGTAATTACTGTGGGGTTTCTGGCAAATAAAAAATGATACTCTTACTGGGGATTTTGGTTTTGTGGGTTCTAAAAATGGATTTACCACAGGCAAATCACTAAAAGTTAAAGCCATTTTTAGAACTTACAAAAGCAATGAAAACACTTCCTATTTAAACGCAAAGTTGATAAAAACAGTTACCGTGAACGTTCATAAAAGCAATGGTAACCGAAACTATTCCTATGAAATGGTGAATGTTCTTAAAGCCAGTGGCGAAGGACGGTTTTTTTTGTAGCTGGGTGATGCGATGGGAGCTACAAAAAAAGTTGTCCTAGAGCCACTGGCACGAGCGTTGGGTGAGCGGCTTTTTTACATAATGTTATTATAGTGCATCCGAGATTTTGATTAGTAGCAGGATAGTCCCTATGCACTATAATGCCACATTATGTAAAGAAGCTTGGGGAAAAAAATTACTGGCGCAAGTTGCGAAGCGTACGTGTTTTTTCTAAAAACTGTGCCAGTAAATTTTTTTGGAGCGTTGGGAAGGAGTGGCATTTGAAATGTAATTTTTTCTTTTTACTCTTGAACGAAAAAAATATTCTCACTATTGAAAACGTACATTAGCGAAATGGAGCGAACTAAGAGTTGGGAATACAGATAACCATTTTGCAAATAGTTACATCTTTTTAGTGCATTCTTTCATAATTATTTAATATTCATTCCTTCACGACTAGGACACCACATTCTTTCTTTACTCTAATTTTTTCAATTTTAATATTGATTATGGAAATATACCTCGCTGTCTATAAACAGTTTCAATTCGGGTAATAGCCATTATGTACGCAGCTGAACGCCAATCAATATGATTTTCTTTCACTATCAACTCGGTTTTCTTAAAAACCTCTATCATCTTTTTTTCCAACTTTAACATTACTTCTTCTAAATGCCATATTTCTCCATTACGATTTTGCAACCATTCAAAGTAGCTACCTATAACGCCTCCAGAATTACACAATATATCTGGAATAATGGTAATCTTTCTATCCAGTAAAATAGATTCTCCTTCAAAATCGGTAGGTCCATTCGCACCTTCTGCAATTAACTCTGCTTTAATTTTATGTGCATTATCACACGTGATTTGGTTTCCCATGGCAGCCGGTATAAGTATATTGCACTCCAGCCCGAAAAACTCTTCCGAGGTAATCTCCCTTGCATCCGCATAACCTTTGATTGATCCTTTTCGAGGTTTGCAATGATTATGTAAATTAGCTACATCAATTCCATTTTTATTATAAAGAGTAGCATGGGTATCCTGTACACCAATTAGTATTGCACCTTCCTTCGACAAAAAATAAGAAGTCCAGTATCCTACATTCCCAAAACCTTGTACAATAAACGTTTTTCCATCCAGGTTTTCATTTTGGCTTTCATACCATAACTTAATATTTAAGAATACGCCAAATCCTGTTGATCGGTCTCTCCCCTCAAGTCCGCCCGAACCAACTGGTTTCCCGGTTACTATGTGTTTATTTCGAGACCGTTCAGAAGAAGGTTTAGCTGACATGTAAGTATCGGAAATCCAAGCCATTGTCTGCTCGTTGGTATTTACATCTGGTGCTGGTATATCATACTCAGGTCCGATGTTGTCACCAAGCGCATAAGTAAACCGTCTGGTAATCCGTTCCAATTCTGAAAGAGAGTATTCTCTTGGATCTAATTGTATTCCTCCTTTTGCTCCTCCATAAGGAAGACCAGCTAAAGAAGTTTTCCAAGTCATCCACATAGCTAAAGCTTTAGCATCACCAATATTAAGAGATGGATGATACCTCAACCCTTCTTTGTATGGTCCTAATACGTTATTGTGTTGCACTCTATAGCCTGTGAAAATTTTGATTTTACCGCTATCTAACTTTACCGGAAAATGAACAACAATCTCGTTGGTAGTGGCCTCTAATATTTTTCTTATTTCTGGATCTAATTTAATGGCATCGGCGGTTTTAGTAAATTGCTGCATGACGGTATTATACATGCTTTTTTTTCTAGATTATTCATGATTTTTATTTAATAACGATTGGTACTTCTAATTTTAACTTAGTATTTCCCCCAATAGTAATCTTGTTTTTAATTACAATTTTACAATTGGGATTCAATTACTACTCATCGGATAATTCCTAAACAGGCAATTCTAGCTCCTGCATTACCCGAAGGTTGTGAAACATAATCATCAGCATCCTGATGGACAACGAGGCTTTTCTCTAAAATATCTTTAGTAGGTTCATCACAGCCAATGCACCATTCAGAGGTACTCATTGAAAGCCTTGCATTACCATTTTCGTCTGCTGTAAAATTTCCTATATCACCCTTATGGCAAGACGGCGAATCCCATTTGCCATGAGGTTTAAAAGTTGGATTCCAGTGACCACCTGCAGAACTGGCATCCACTGCAGAACAATCAGCTTTTTCATGAATGTGTATAGCGTGTACGCCTGGTTTTAAGTTCTTCATTGTAACAACTAGCGAAACAATGTCATTCCGTTCAGTAAAAACTGCCGTTCCTGTAACTTTACTTGCACTACTGGGTTTCAAGTCAATCTTTAGCATAATTGGTTTTGATGATGTATCAATTTTGCAGCCTATTACAGCCATTAAAATCAAAAAACAATAAATAATTATTTCTCTTTTCATTCTTTAATAACCTTTTTAACTGAAACTACATTCTCGATAGTTGTAATTTCCACAAAATAGATTCCTACTAATAAATCTGAGATAGCAATCTGTCCATTAGGCTTAGAATAGTTCCTAATTAACTTTCCATATATATCATAAATTTTTACTATTTGAATTTCAACATCAGACGCGATAGAAAAAATATTACTGGTCGGATTTGGGTAAAGCACAATAACATCTTTAGGTTGTTCAAAATCTTCTACACCTAAAGTGGTAAATGGAACGTTAAGCAAGTAACCTCTGTTACTTACTCCATGGTATGCTAATGTGTAGCTGGCTGTACTCATTTTAGAAAAAGCAAAATCAATGTTAGAATTAGCATATACAAAACTATAATCGTTCCCACTGCCAGTATTAAATGCCCTAGACGCTACTACTGTTCTAACTCCCGCATTTACTGTATTAGATAATACAGTCCAGTCATTGAAATCTTGTGTCGGAGCTGTACCAATACCGTTATGCACGGCGTCAACCAATGTTGTTCCATTATAATAAACAACATCTTGTCCATCTTCCATTCCCTGTCCGTTTACGAACAATCCAATTTGGAGTGCAAACCAACGATCTGATGGACCGCTAAGTGAGAGAGTTGCAGTAGAGGTAGTATTGTTAAGGTCTAATTTTGCGCTCATTCCTGCCAGGAGATTTACTGTTCCTGTTGACTTTGTTTGTGCATGTAGTCCAATTACAGACAGTAGCAGATAAGAAATTAGTAGTTTTGATTTCATAAGATTATTGTTTTAGTAAATTGATTATTTCTTGATCTTCCGTGAAAAAAGCATATTCAAACAGTGTTTTTCCCGACTTATCTCTGACTGATTTATCTCCTTTATGCTCTAATAATAATTGCACCAGTTTTATATTCTTAAATTGAACTGCATACATTAACGGTACCATTCCCTGTTCATCAGATAGATTTGGGTTTGCTTGATAAAGGAGTAGTTTTTGAGCTAGATAGTAATTTCCTTTTACAACCGCAGCAGCAAGTGCAGTCCCACTTGGACTGACATAATTAATGTCATTTATCTTTTTTATTAAATATTCAGCCACACCATTATTTCCTCTATAACAGGCAAGCAATAATGGCGTAAAGCCGTTAGTATTGACTGCATTAATAGTGTCTTTGTTTTTTTGCATCAATACCTTAACGTCTTCAATAGTTCCATTCCGTGCCACATCAAATATATCTTTGTTGTTTATGGTTTGTGCTACACATACAGTTGACACAAAAAAGAGTAATATTATCAGCTTCATGACTTATTGTTTGGTAAGAGTTAGACTATATTTAATCATGACTTTTTCAGCAATCTTATTCCACATTATTTTTGGTATGGTAATTCCATAATCCTCAGGTTTAATCTCAAAATTTCCCATCAGCGATATATTCCCAGAAGGCATAGATACAACGACAGTCGTATTCACTTTTTTTGTCTTACCGTGCAGTGTGAGATCACCAGAGATTTTATAGCTTTTTGTTACTGAGGTAATATCGGAAATCTCAAATCCTTCAATTTTCCCAATAAAGGTTGCCTTTGGAAATTTATCGGACTCCATATAGTTTTCATTAAAGTGCTCTTCCATAAGAGCCGATTTAAAATGAAAGTCTTTTATGGATGTCATCACCACCAAATCACCTTTTAAAATTTCAATTATCGCCATTGTTTTATTATTTATAGCTTTAACCTCTTCAAAACTTGAAACTGAAGCTTCGAACTTCAAGTTTCCATTTTTTGTGATGTATTTTTGTCCATAACTATAATTTGAGAGTATCATTAACAATGAGAGTGTAACTATTTTATTCATACTTAAAGTTTAAAAAAATTATTATTCTGCTAACCCTTCTGAATTCCATTGGATTATAGTATTTATTTTATCTTGTGGCATTCTGCCAGTTTGCGGCATTTGCCCAGGTTCACCATTTTGGCGTTGAATTCTGTCTAACAGATTAGTGTTCTGGATGGCATCCTTTACTTCTTCATAGGTAGTAAAAGGTCTGAAAGAGGCAGTACCGCCTGTTGAATGACAACTTGAGCAATAGGTACTAACAATATTTTTGACATGCGAATTATACGTTATTGGTCCTGTTATTGCTTGGCTTCCTTGAATATCTTCATAAGTGGTAGTTTCACAGGCACTTATAAAAAACACAATAATGCATATACATAAAAATTTTTTCATGAATTATATTTTTAAAACACTCTATATAAATTAAATCCAAAAAACACATCACCCACCCTCCAGTCACCACTGGCAGTAGTAAGATAACCACTTTCGGTCATCGCTTGTGAATTGGTAAATATCAATTGAAAAATGTGTCCGCCTGTTTCAACATCGAGACCAATAGATAGTGGATTTTTGTAATAACCTGGCGGATCGAA
>NZ_JAKLJH010000067.1 GCF_023151265.1 Flavobacterium sp. | reverse complement strand
TCTCCAAACAAATCTCCTTTTTGAATGATATCTTGAAGAACTTCTTCTCCATCTTCAGTAATTCGAATTAATTTTAAAACTCCTTTTTTCAAGAAGAATATCCTATCCTTTTCACTGTAAGGCAATTGTATGATTTCAGATTTTTTAGATTTCTGAAATTTTTTCATGATGCAAAGTGCATTTACCTCAGAAAAACTAAGACTTCTAAAAAGTTTATGGTCGTGAAGAAACCAATATTTTAATTCAGAACTCATGAAGTTAAGTATTGATTTCTAAATCTTTAATATAGTCTTCATTTTCATAGAAAAAGCGCTCAAAAGCATCCATTTTTTCGGCAAAAAAGTCGAAAATTTCGGGCCAAGTGTTTTTGTTATTTATGCTAATTCCTGTTTTTTCTACCCAAACACGACTAATTATTTTGCCCGTTTCTAAATAGAAATTACGTTCAAAAATAACATCGTCTAAATAGTCTTCTAAAAGAATGGTTTTTAACGATTCTACTTTCTCATAATATATCTTACGTTTTTCTTCGTCTTTTGGTTCTATATCAAGTAAAACTTGTGCTTTTTTATTGTCAACATAAAATTTGAAGGTTACATCTTTGATTTTTGTATTGTATAACAACCATTTACGCGGATATTCTTCGGCAAATGCTATCCAAAAATCTTTTTTTATCTGTAGTGCTTCTTCTTTACTGAACATATTATTGAATTAGAATGTTATTTTGTTTAAAAAAAATAGCTACCTTTAAGTTTGCTAAATTGTAATGGTATGCTTTTTAATGATTTTATAAAATATATTCCAAAGATAGAAAAAGAAACCCTTCTTTCTACGGATGCGCATGCAAAAATGGCACCGTTAGAGCGTATTTCTTATTTAAAAGAGGAAAATTATATCGATAAAAATCCAAAGAAAGCAGCGGTCTTAATGCTGTTTTATCCTAAAAATTCGGTTACACATTTGGCTTTAATTGTTCGGAACTCGTACCCAGGAGTTCATTCCTCGCAAATAGGTTTTCCTGGTGGAAAAGTAGAAGAATACGACGCTGATTTGGAAGAAACTGCGCTGAGAGAAACACATGAAGAGGTTGGGATTCATCCAGAAAAAATTCAAATCATAAAACCGTTTAGCGAAATTTACATTCCGCCAAGTAATTTTTTAGTGGCACCATTTATGGGGATTTCGCATGAAGAATTAACTTTTATTCCTGATTTGGATGAAGTTAAGAGAGTGTTAGAATTTTCGATTGCCGATTTTTTAGATGAAAAAAGTATCACGAAAGTGAAGATGTCAACGTCTTACGCAACTGATATTGAAGTTCCTGCTTTTATGGTAGATAAATATGTAGTTTGGGGAGCTACTGCTATGATGATGAGTGAGTTAAAGGAGACGATTAAATGTGCTTTGGGTAAATGCAATTTTTAGCGATTTCAAATTATAGCGTTATATTGTGATTTTAAGCTGTTTTTCTTTCTAAAATCACCTATTTTACTACTTTTGCGTTCTTGTTTTGTAAAAAATAAAAAAATTATGGGATTATTTAAGAGAAATCCTTTCGGACATATATTGTTTTTAAAGACTTGGTTAATTCGTATTGCGGGTTTTTTAACACACCGTCGTTATCGTTATTTTAACCAATTGCATATTGAAGGCTCTGAAATCATAAGAAGTTTGCCTGATACGAATGTTTTGTTTATTTCAAATCATCAAACATACTTTGCTGATGTTGTAGCTATGTTTCACGTTTTTAATGCAAGTTTAAAAGGAAGAGAAAACAACATTAAAAATGTAATGTATTTATGGAATCCTAAATTAAACTTGTATTATGTTGCTGCCAAAGAAACCATGCAAGAAGGATTATTACCTAGAATTCTAGCTTATGCTGGTGCTATTACTGTAGAAAGAACTTGGAGAGCAAAAGGAAAGGACGTTACAGAAAAGAAAGAAGTTAATCCAAACGATACTGAAAATATTAAGATAGCCTTAGAAGACGGTTGGGTAATTACTTTTCCACAGGGAACAACACGTTCATTTAAACCAGTACGAAAAGGAACAGCTCATATTATTTTACAACACAAACCAGTTGTGGTACCTATTGTAATTGATGGTTTCCGTCGTTCTTTTGACCGAAAAGGATTGATGATTAAGAAGAAAGGGATTTTACAATCGATGGTAATTAAAGAACCTTTAAAAATTGATTACGAAACAGCAACGGTTGATGAAGTAGTAGAAATGATCGAATTTGCAATAGAACAACATCCTTCTTTACTAAAAGTAATTCCTGCCGAAGTTCTAGAAGAACAGGCTAAATTAGATGTAGAAAGAAAATGGCGTTATTAAATAAAAAAAGGTTCTGAATTTCAGAACCTTTTTTATTAGTTTTATTTTACAGCTTCAACTTTGTAACCTTGCTTTCTTAGAAGTTTAATAACTCCTTCTTCACCAGCTAAATGTCCGGCGCCAACACCAAAGAATGTTGGTTTGTCTTTTATAGTTTTAATGATAATTGGAATCCAGTTTTTATTTCTGTTGTTCAATAAAACATCTTGATTTTCAGAAGTTATTTTATTGTCAGAATCATCCATCATTTTTAGCATACCCTCGATGTCTTTACTTTTATAAATTTCCATCATTTTGGTTAATTCTACTTTGTCTTTATCTAAACCGCTTTTTGCCGTTTTTACTAATTCCTCAGCTTGAATTTCATAGGAAATATTATCAAAAACTTTCATTTGGTCTTCTACTGTTTCTAAACCAAAAACCTCTTCGTTTTGTTCTTTGGTTACTTTCATCAATTCACTTTCAACCGATTGAAATGGACAATCTAGCATTTTTGGATACAACATGGTGGTAATCATAAAAGGCTTAAAGCTATCGAACATCTTCGCAGACATGTTCATATTTTTCTTTAAGAATTCATCCACGGTTTTAAAATCGTCAGCATTTAATAAAGTAGATAATTTTACACCATCTTTCATCATCATATACTTCATCATTTGCATTTGCATAGATTTCTCGTCCATATCAAGCTCAAGATATAATTGCTTAGTATTTTCAAGCGCTTTTAAAGTATTTTCATCTAACGTTGCATCGCAAGTAATATGGATAGTTCCAAACAAATACGATTCGTGTTTTAGTCCATTCCCAGAGATTTTCCATAACAGACTTTTCTCTAATTCTTGAGAAAAGGATAATCCGGTAACTAAAGTTAAAAGCGAAATAAAGAATTTTTTCATTAGTAGTCTATTTTTTTAAGTTCGTCGTAGTTTTTTTGAAGTCTTCTCATTAAAATTCCATAAAGTAATCTGTAGAATAACCAAATTAATCCAATGAAAACAACAATCACTACAGCATAAACCAAAAGCATGATGCAGTAAAATGTTTTTGGATCGATATTAGAAGATGCATTGTCTATCATTTTATTTATAGATGGATCATATAAAAATTGAAATATAAAAACAATAATCATCGAAATTGCTGTTATTCCTAAATTGTACCAAACATAATATTTCACCGTTTTACGAGTCTTTAAAATGTTTTGCATCAATTGTTTTACATTGTCTGTAGTGTTAATGGCTTTGTAGTTTTTGAAAAACAAAAAGATAAAAAACAGGATAACACCATAGCTTATGATAGACATAATAGGCATAAAGGTATCTAAATGATATAATTCTAAAGTTTTAAAATATTGATCATCTGCGGTTAAAAACGAAATGCTTAACCATAAAAGTAACTCTAAAACACTGATAATCATAATCCACTTCACAATAGAAGACGAACCTTTATGCAGCATTCCATAAATTTCTTTTTCACTTATTTGATGGAAAGAACCTTCTTGTTTTTTCCAGTCTTTTTTTAATAATTCTAATTCATCCATATTTACGGATTTAATATTTTTTTTAATTTCCCTTTAACACGATTCATTTTTACTCGTGCATTCACTTCACTAATCCCTAACGTTTCTGAAATTTCGGTATAATCTTTATCTTCTAAATACAAGAAAACTAAGGCTTTTTCAATATCATTTAATTCGCTAATTGCACTGTACAAAAGCTTTAATTTTTCTTCTTCCTCAAAGTTATAATCGTCTTGTGTTACTTTATGAAAAGTACTATCAAACTCAATGGTGTCAATGCTTCGCTTCTTTTTTCGATAAAGTGTAATTGCTGTATTTAATCCTACGCGATACGCCCAAGTAGTAAATTTAGAATCGCCTCTAAAGTTTGGGAAAGCTTTCCATAATTGTATCGTAATTTCTTGAAACAAATCGTTATGCGCATCCTCATCAGTAGTATATAATCGACAAATTTTGTGGATTATATTCTGATTCTCTTTGAGTTGTTTTACGAAAAGTGCTTCCGATTCTGATTTCATATCTAATAAGTAGTCTTTTGAACTAATTTGTTACAAGTTTACTATTTCAAATTTAAAGAATCATTAACTATTTTACGAAACATTCAATTCATTTTCTTCTTATCTTTGAAGTGAAAAATTTATATTGATAAATGAACATACCTCGTAGTAGTTTTCCAAGAATTGTCATCATAGGTGGTGGTTTTGCAGGAATATCTTTAGCAAAAAGACTTCGCAATAAAAATGTACAAGTTGTTTTATTAGACAAACACAATTATCATAATTTCCAACCTTTAATGTATCAAGTGGCAACGGGCGGTTTAGAACCCGATTCGATTGCTTATCCAATAAGGAAAATCGTTCAAGAATATAAAGATTTTTATTTCCGATTGGCAGAAGTTCGTGATATTGATGCAGAAAACAATACCATTTACTCCGATATTGGCGAATTAAAGTTCGATTATTTAGTTATTGCTACGGGTTCGAAAACCAATTATTTTGGTAATAAAGAAATCGAGCGCAATAGTATGGCGATGAAAACCATTCCGCAATCGTTGAATATTCGTAGTTTGATTTTAGAAAATTTCGAACAAGCTTTACTTACCAATGATATCGACGAACGTCATAGTTTGATGAATTTCGTTTTGGTAGGTGGTGGACCAACAGGAGTAGAGTTGGCAGGCGCTTTAGCCGAAATGAAAAAAGCCATTTTGCCAAAAGATTATCCCGATTTGGATGTTCGAAAAATGGAAATTAATCTAATTCAAGGAAGTGATAGGGTTTTAGATTCGATGAGTGAAAATGCTTCGGAGAAAGCAGAAAAATTTCTGTTAGATTTAGGAGTAAGCGTTTGGAAAAACGTTCGTGTAACAGGTTACGATGGAAAAACGGTTACTACCAATTCCGATTTGTCTTTTGATTCGGCAACCGTGATTTGGACAGCCGGAGTGCAAGGTGCTTTGCCTCATGGTTTAAAAGCCGATAGTTTTATCAAAAATGTAAACCGAATCAAGGTGAACCAATTCAATCAAGTAGAAGGTTATGAGCATCTCTTTGCTATTGGAGATATTGCTGTAATGGCTCTAGAAAATTACCCACAAGGACATCCAATGATGGCACAACCTGCGATGCAACAAGGACGATTATTAGCCGATAATTTAATTAAAATCATTAATAAAAAAGCACCTAAACCATTCGAATACAAAGACAAAGGTTCGATGGCAACCATAGGAAGAAACAAAGCGGTTGTCGATTTGCCAAAATTCAAATTCAGTGGCGTTTTTGCATGGTTTGTTTGGATGTTTGTACATTTATTTTCGCTAATTGGATTCAAAAATAAAGCCGTAGTTTTCTTAAATTGGGTTTACAATTACATCCGTTTTGATAGAGAAGCACGTTTGATAATGCGTCCGTATAAAAAGAGAAATCAGGTGAGTTTTACGAGTGATGAGTTGTAAGTGTACATTAATATTTAATTTTTGAGATGAAAAATATTATTTTATTTTTTATTATTTCATTTTTTGTAGGTTGTTCTGAAAAAAAAGAAACTTCAGAAGAAATTTTTAATAAAGAAATAAAATCGCTTTTAAAATTTGGAGATAATGATAATGAAGTAATTTTAATTTCAAAACCAACTGATATTGAGGATTATTGTATAGAAGTCTTAAAAGAAGACACAATAAATTTTACAAGTTTTGAAATTCAACAAATTTTAGAGCAAATTGAAAATCCTACTATATCTGATTGGTCCGTTTTTAATTTTGACAATGTTAAAATTTTAGATTACAAAGTTTGGCTTGATCTTTTTAGAGGTGATTTAGAAAAAGGCTGGAAAGTTTTTCAGAAAGAATACGGAAGTCGTTATTTGGAGATTTCGTCTCCTATCTTCTTAAAAAATTATAGTTACTGTTTAGTTTTTTCACATTCATATTGTGGAAGTAATTGTGGAGGAGGAAGTTTTATTTTGTATAAAAAGATTAATGGTAAATGGGAAATAAGTAAGCAGTATTGTAACTTTATGAGTTAGATTAACTTTTTTATAAAGATTATAGCGACTATCACACTTTCTCATACCCAATCGCTAATCCCACAAACTTACTATAGCCTTCCATGCCATCTTTTTGTTGGTTGGCTTTTAGGAAATTGTCGTAGAAATATTCGAAAAAAGTATTGATGGGTGTTTGGTATTCCTTCCAAAAGATTTTATTTTCTTCAAAGTTTTTTAAAACACCTTTGTTGATTTTTTTCGTATAAGATTTTGAACTTCCTTCTTGCATCATTTCCAAATTATGCAACGCATAGCGCAACGCAAAGCTGTAGGCGGAATATTGGAAATACAAATCCTCATTTTTAGCAGCCGTTACAAATCCGATGAAATTACATTCGCTTTCGCTTCCAATTCCGGTTTGATGCGCCATTTCGTGGCATGTGGTTAAAGGTGAAGTGTATTTTGGTTTTAAATAATTCACTTGTGCTTCATTGGTAAACGGATTCAAATAGCCACCAAATCCCATATAACTCAAAGGATAACTAAACAACGACGATTTAATACTTTTTACTTCGTAACGGAATTCTTGTAAATCGGTTGGAATGTTTTCATAGCCTTTCAAAGCTAAATTGTAAATTTCGTCATGCGAATACGGAATCACAACGGCAACCGAATCATTTTTAGTGATTTGCAATTGTAATGCATTGTTTTTCAACAACATTTTTTCAATAAAAACTTCCAATTGTTGTTTCGAATATTCTTTTTCAATCTGCAATTTTTCATGCAACGGAATGCGATAATAGTTCATTCCCCAAAGAACATGAAAGAAAAAATAAAACACCGAAACCCAACTCAATATAGCTAACCCGTTATTCTTCCATTCTTTAAAAAAGCTAATGCGGTGTTTCCAAATCCAACGCAATAAAAGTAAAATCAGTATGAAATAGATGACATCGCCAACCGAAAAAGGCAACCAACCGAATACTTTTCTCGATACAAAAGCCAATTTCGGATAAAAACCATTGCTGTACCTATTCTCAACAAAATCAGGAAATAAACCAATCGTTTTCACTACGATGATTTGAAGAATTAAGAATAAAGGAAGGACGAATTTTCTTTTCACGCTTTTATATTTGCCATAAAATTAACTAATAATATAGAATCGCACATTTCTTTTTTTGTAAATTTGTTATTTAAATGAGGAATAATGACAAAAATAACTTTAAATATTCCGGATAACGAATTGACTTTCTTTATGAAATTGATTGAAAAATTTAATTACGAAACTGTAATTAATGACGTCACTGTTTCTGAAGAAATGAAAGTAGTTTTAGATGAAAGAAGAGCGACCTCAAAAAAGGAAAATTTTGTTCCTTGGGAAGAAGCGAAAAAGCAAATTACATGTTATTAAATTTTATTTCTTGAACTTGAAACCTGAAACCTGAAACAAAGAAAATAAAAACAAAACAATGAGCCAAGAAATAAGAAATTTAGAGCCAAAAGCACTTTGGAACAAATTTGCCGATTTGAATGCTGTGCCACGTCCGTCTAAGAAAGAAGAGCGTGTGATTGCGTTCATGATGGAATTCGGACAAAAATTAGGATTACCAACTGTGAAAGATCATGTTGGGAATGTGATTATCAAAAAACCAGCGACTCCAGGTATGGAAAATCGTAAAACCATCGTAATGCAATCGCATTTGGATATGGTACACCAAAAAAACAACGACACGAATTTCGATTTCGATACACAAGGGATTGAAATGTATGTTGATGGCGATTGGGTTCGTGCTAAAGGAACTACGCTTGGTGCTGATAACGGTTTAGGAGTGGCAACCATCATGGCGATTTTAGAAAGCACTGATATTCCGCATCCAGCAATTGAAGCTTTGTTTACGATTGACGAAGAAACAGGAATGACTGGAGCAATGGGCTTACAAGGCGGCATGCTTGATGGAGAAATTTTATTGAATTTAGATACCGAAGAAGACGATGAAATCGATATCGGATGTGCGGGTGGAGTAGATGTAACGGCTACAAGAAGCTATAATGAAGAAGAAACGCCAGAAGGTTCAGTTGGTTATACCATTACAGTGAAAGGCTTAAAAGGCGGTCACTCGGGAATGGATATTCACAAAGGATTAGGAAATGCAAACAAAATCATGAACCGTTTGTTATTTGACGGATTTGAGAATTTTGGTTTACAAATTTCTGAAATTTCAGGAGGAAGTTTGCGTAATGCGATTCCGAGAGAAAGTGTTGCGAAAGTAATTATCGCTGCGATTTATGATGAAGCTTTTGTTTTTGATATGCAAGAAATCATCAACGAAATCAAAGCAGAATTCAAAACTATGGAGCCGAATTTAACGATTGAAATTGTTAAAAGTGATTCAACTCCAGCGAAAGTGATGGATTTAGGCGTGCAAGAAGGTTTGTTACGAGCGATTTATGCTGCGCATAATGGTGTTTACAGAATGTCAGCTGATATGGCTGATTTAGTAGAAACATCAAATAATATTGCCAGAGTAATCGTAAAAGATGGCGAAATTTCGATTCAGAATTTAACACGTTCGTCAGTGGAAACTTCTAAATTTGATTTAGCGAATGCTTTGCGCTCGGCTTACGAATTGTTTGGTTGCGAAGTAGAATTTGGAGGAAGTTACCCAGGTTGGACACCAAATGTAAAATCGGAAATTTTAGATGTTTTAACGTCTATTTACGAAAAACAAAACGGTGCTAAACCAAATGTAGTAGCGTGTCACGCAGGATTAGAATGTGGTATTTTAGGAACGAATTATCCTAACATGGACATGATTTCTTTTGGACCAACCATTCACGGTGCACACAGCCCAGATGAAAGAGCGAGTATTTCTTCAGCTCAAAAATATTGGAAGTTTGTTTTGGAAATTTTAGAGAATATTCCGGTTAAGAAATAAGAATATAGAATAAAGATGAAATCCCGAGTTTAGCTCGGGATTTTTTATTATGAGTAGTTTTTTTAATTATTCAAAATACTCAATTTCATAATATGTTTCATACTCTCTATCAATTATATTGTTTGAGCTAAATTCAAATATTATATTTTTGAAATCATCAAATTCATATTTATAAGTAGTTATTTCTTTATGATTTTTTAGATGATTAGTAAAAATTCTATTTATAAGAAATCCATTTTCATTACGATTATAAAAATCGGTACAACAATATTCTTGATCTCTATATGTCATACTACTAAATAGTCTATCCGATTCATCATATTTATTAATAATTGTATGATTTTGATTCTTTTCCTCTAATAATTTAAATTTATTAGAATATGTATAGATTTCTTTTTTACTATTAGTATTTGATTTATAAAATATTATTACTTGATTATTTTTGTATGATATTTCCTTTGTGTATTTTTTTTTAGGGTTGTTGTTTATAATTTTTGAAGGTCTTCCTTCACTATCATATTCAATTAAAATATCTAGATTATACTCATAATCCTTTTTTTCTTTTAAATAGTTTTCTTTGATTTTTTCAATTTTCCCATTATCATTATAATAAATATTTTTTACTCTTATTGTATCTCCATCTCTAACTTTAACCTCCTTAATCAAATTGTTATTTGAATCATAAGAATAATAAAGGTTACCTGCATATGTGTATTCAGATTCAATTAGATAGCCATGAATGTTAAACTTATCCATTCTGTCAAACCTTTTATATGAATCTTTCGTGTTTTTTTTATAAACAGTAACTTGTTTAACTTTACCATTATAAGAACTTTTGTAGAAATTATTAAAGTCATCTTTGTTCGGATAAAAATCAAGATTATCAACAATTATAGCGTTTTTAAAATCTAAGTTAGCTTTAGAATTAACTTTATGCTTGTTAATCTCAAATTCAGATAAATCAATGTATATAGAGTTTTGGCTATTTAAAGAATCTATTTTAGTATTTTTTTCTTGACAAAAACTGTAAACAAAGTTTGATAATAAATAAAGTAATAGTAGTCGTTTCATATTTTAAATTTCTTTCAGCTTATTTATATATTCATTTTTTATTCTTTAGTATAGTGTTTTTTATAAAATCAAATGTAAAGAAATAATACAACTTTCTAAAACAAAAAAGGCTCACTTTCGTGAACCTTTTCGTTTATTAACTCAAAATAATTAAAACTAAGATGGGGAAAATAATTCCGGCTACGGCTAATTTCCAACCTCGGCGTTTAAAAGTGTTTTTGCCGTGGGTTACCATTAAAGTTCCCGTGATGGCAATAAGTATTAATGAGATTCCAAAAATATCAGAGTAGTAAATCCACCAGTTTGATGTTGTTTTATGCAACTTCATTGTTTGGCTGATAATTGGCGTTTTATTGAAAGCAACAATTTCACCTTTACCTGTTTTCATGTCGATTTCTACATCGTGCTTTTCAAACGAAATTTTGAATGTGCCTTTCTTTACATTATGGCGACGCATTTTATCATCGATGCCCAATTGTTTTCCTAAGTTTTCAGCAAATTCTTCTGTAATTTGGCTTTCTTCAGGTAATTGTACTTTGATGTTTTTTGTTTCGATGGTGTATTTTTCAGGATGCCAATGTTCTCTGTGGTTCATTAAAATTCCCGAAAAAGCAAACGAAATAATTAATCCTACGTAGAAGTAACCAAAATCGCGGTGAATGTCTCTAACTAATTTTTGTTGTTTCATTTTTTTTAATTGAATTCTTAAAATTTATAACGTAACGAAGTTAAAATTTGTCTTGGTGCTATTGGATTTACACTGTAATTTTCGTGCATCGTATAATTTAACTCGTTTGTAATATTAGATAATTTGCAAAGTAATGAAAATTGTTTCCAATTGTAACCCAATGATACATCAATAGTTGTGTAACCATTAACTGGAATTTCTCTATCCCAAATTCCGTTTGGTCTTGTTGGATCTATTTGATTGTTCCAACCACCAACTCGGTCGCCAATGTAGTTTCCAATGGCACCAACTGATACATTTTTAAACATTCCTGTTGGAACCGTATAGAAGAAACTCAAGTTAGCGGTATGTTGAGGCGTTCTTACTAAACGATCACCTTCGATAAAACTTCCAGTTAATCCAGTTGTTTCTGTATAACGCATGTCATTGTAGCTGTAACCTGCCATAATATTGAAATCGTCAATAGGTTTGTAGGTAATATCCAATTCGATTCCTTTACTAGTAGTTTCACCGCTTAACGCTTTAAGATTTGGATTTGTATTGATGTTTCCGTTGGCGTCAAATTCTGCCGTTTGAACTAAATTGCTGTTTACAATTTGGTATAAAGTAACGTTTGTAGTTAATTTTCCTTTCCAGAATTCGTTTTTAATTCCGGCTTCAATTTGATCAATGATTGATGGTTTTAAAGCTTCGTTATTAATATCTATTCCAGTATTTGGTGTAAACGAGTTAGAATAACTAGAGAATAAAGTAATGCTTTTTGTAGGTTGGTAAATCAATCCCACTTTTGGCGAGAAAGCTCTATCGTTACGAATTTTTTCTTCAGTAACTGTATTTGCTGCAATGTTGTACGTTTCTGGTTTTGCTTCTTGGTACGAATAACGTAAACCTAATAACGCTTTGAATTTCTCTCCAAACGAAATCAAATCTTGAGCATAAACTCCCAAACGAGTAGTTTCTGTTTTTACGATTCTTGTTACTTCTGAAGGTAAAGCAGGTAATTCATTTGAAGCATCATAAGAAGATGGATCAAAAATATTCACGGTATCGTAAGTTGTTACAGTTACCGGATTTCCATTCACATCTAACACATTAGGATTAAAAAATCTAAATGTATACGCATCGGCATACGAAATTTCGGTATCGATTCCTGTGAACAATTGGTGTTTGATTTTTCCTGTTTTGAAGTTTCCTTGTAAACTAATTTGGTTAGCCAAAATTTGTTCTACTGCTTTATTTCTTCCATACGGACGATTCCAATCGCCACTGCCGTCTGTATTTGGTTGAATTCGTTCTGTTCCAATAGATTCTCTGTCGTAGTCTTGGAAAGAAGAATTAAAGTTTAGTTTCCAATTTTTATTGAATTCATGGTTTACTAATATCGAAGCGGTTGCTTGTTTTGTGTTTCCGTTTGACCATTTTGCGCCTAAATAAGCGTTTCTTGGTACATCGGCAATTTCTTTTTCAATAGAACCTGTTCCAAAATCAGGTGTCCAATCGTCGCTTAAATAATCCGCTTGTACGGTGATTTCTGTTTTATCACTCACTTTAAAAAGTAGGGAAGGATTTACGTAGTAACGTTCTTTAGTAACATAATCTCTAAAGCTTTCCGAGTTTTCATACGAACCATTAAAGCGAAACGCAATCGAATTATTAAAAGCACCATACACATCAGCCGAAGGTTTGTAGAAATTGTAGCTTCCAGCTTGCATAGTGAATTCGCCACCGGTTTTAAAGTTAGGTGTTTTGGTTACCATGTTCATGATTCCTCCAGGTGCTACATTTCCGTATAAAAGTGCAGCACTTCCTTTTAAAATTTCTACTTTTTCTAAAGAAGAAACCTCTGGAATAGAACCGCCATTAAAACGGAAACCATTTTTAAACATGTTGTTAGATGTCATGTCGTAACCTCTTGACCAAAATGATTCTTGAGCGCCACCACGAGCTGAACCTACATACACTCCATTTGCATTTTTAACCACATCACTCAAACGGATAGATTGTTGTTGTTGGATAACTTCGTTTCCGATAACTTGAACGGCTTGAGGTAAATCTTTTTCTTTGATTCCA